>JANXQX010000010.1 GCA_025353305.1 Holophagaceae bacterium | reverse complement strand
CTGCGCAGCCTGACCTACGACCAGGGCAAGGAGATGGCGGCCCACGAACAATTCAGCCGGGATACCGGCATGACCGTCTACTTTGCGCATCCCCACAGCCCCTGGGAGCGCGGTATCAACGAAAACACCAATGGCTTGCTCCGAGACTACTTGCCCAAAGGTTCGGACCTAAGCGTCTACACCCAGGACGACCTCGATACCATCGCCTGGACCCTGAATGTCCGCCCCAGAAAATCCCTCGGATGGAAATGTCCCGCAGAGCTTTTCCTTCCAGAAGGCGCTTTTGATTTCCAGGCCTTCTGGTCAAATCCACCTAAGCCTGTTGCACTTGGAACTTGAAACCGCCTGCAGTGGCCTAGAATGAAGCGTTCCATCGGAGCCGCCATGTCTACCGCCACCGAATCTCCAGTCATCACCTCGCCCCGCGGGACGCATCTGCATTGCAAGGGGTGGGTGCAGGAGGCCGCACTGCGGATGCTCATGAACAACCTGGATCCCGAGGTGGCAGAGCGACCCGAGGATCTCGTGGTGTACGGCGGCCTGGGCAAGGCCGCGCGGAACTGGGATTGCTTCCACGCAATAGTCAAGGAACTGAAACATCTCAACGATGATGAGACGCTGCTCGTGCAGAGCGGCAAGGCGGTGGGTGTGGTGAAGACCCACGCCGAGGCGCCCCGCGTGCTTATCGCCAATTCCAACCTTGTGCCCAAATGGGCGACCTGGGAGCACTTCCGCGAACTGGATCAGAAGGGCCTGATGATGTACGGCCAGATGACCGCCGGAAGCTGGATCTACATCGGCTCCCAGGGCATCGTGCAGGGGACCTACGAAACCTTCGCTGAAGCTGCGCGGCAGCATTTCAACGGCACGCTGGCGGGTGCCTGGACGCTCACGGCGGGGTTGGGCGGCATGGGCGGCGCGCAGCCGCTGGCCGTGACCATGAATGGGGGCGTCTGCCTGGCCATCGAGGTCGATCAGACCCGCATCGAAAAGCGCATCCAGACCCGCTATCTCGATGAGTGGACCGACAACCTGGAGACGGCCCTGAACCTGGTCCAGACTTACGTGGACGCCAAGGAGGCCCGCAGCATCGGCCTGCTGGGCAACGCCGCGGAACTACTGCCGCAGATTCTCAAGCGCGGCTTCGTCCCGGACCTGGTGACCGATCAGACCTCGGCCCATGACGAATACAACGGCTACATCCCCGTGGGGCTTTCCCTTGAGCAGGCCGCCGAACTCCGCAAGTCCGATCCGAAGACCTATGTCGAACGCGCCCTTCAATCCATGCGGACCCACGTTGAAGCCATGCTCGCGTTCCAGAAAAACGGCAGCGTGACTTTCGATTACGGCAACAACATCCGGGCCCAGGCCGAACGGGCGGGGCTCACGAACGCCTTCGATTTTCCGGGCTTCGTGCCGGCCTTCATACGTCCCCTTTTCTGCAAGGGCATCGGCCCTTTCCGGTGGGTGGCGTTGAGCGGAGATCCAGCAGATATCGCCGTGACCGATGCCGCGATGATGGATCTGTTTCCGGACAACGAAGGCATGATCCGGTGGCTGAAAGCTGCCAAGGAGAAGATCGCGTTCCAGGGACTGCCGGCGCGCATCTGCTGGATCGGCGCGGGTGAGCGGCATCTTGCGGGCCTGAAATTCAACGAACTGGTCCGGGAGGGGAAAGTGAAGGCGCCCATCGTCATCGGTCGCGATCATCTCGACAGCGGCAGCGTTGCTTCGCCTAATCGCGAGACCGAGGCCATGAAGGATGGCAGCGACGCTGTGAGCGATTGGCCCTTCCTGAACGCCATGACCAGCGTGGCGGGCGGCGCATCATGGGTGAGCATCCACCATGGCGGCGGAGTGGGCATGGGCTACAGCCAGCACGCCGGCGTGGTCATCGTGGCCGATGGCACTGAGCGCGCGGACCGCTGCCTAGCCCGTGTGTTATGGAATGATCCAGCCATGGGCGTCTTCCGGCACGCTGACGCGGGCTACGAGGAAGCCAGTGAACACGCGAAGAAGATCGGGCTGCATATCCCGATGGGCTGATGCTGCTGAGCTGTGTGCCGATCAAGCCCCAAAAATCCCCGGCCGTTTCGCGCGGTCATTGGAAAAGCCGGGAAACACTTTCCCCAAATCCGGCACGCCGAGATGCCGCTCCAGGATTTCGCCCAGTGCGTCCCGATGGTCGGTGGTCACAGGCAGATCGCGGTCTTCATAGAGATCCTGGCTGGCCAGGCTTTTCCATTTCGCGATGACGCGATTGCCGCGCACCTTGCCACCGGCCACGAGCATCACGGAGCCATGGCCGTGGTCCGTGCCGCGGTTTCCGTTTTCGCGCACGGTGCGGCCGAACTCGGTGACCGTGGCCACGCAGACCTGGTCCATGCGCTCCCGCAGATCCAGCAGGAATGCACCGAGACTGTCGCCGAAATCCTTCAGCCGGTTCGCCAACTGTCCCGTTGCGCTGCCCTGGGCCAGATGCGTGTCCCAGCCGCCGCAGTCCGTGACGGCCACCTGCAGACCAAGATCCGCCTTGATGAGCTGGGCGATCTGCTTCAGGCGGCGGCCCAGGGGCGAGTTCGGATAGTTGGCATTGTTGGCAGGCTGGAAGCTTCGTGGGTCCTTGGCCTTGAGTTCTTTCAGAGCCGAAAAAGCCTCGTCGCCCACACCCCGCAGGGCGCGGTCGAGGGCGCCCTGGTACATGCCTTCGAACCCCGATGGATGGGCACCGCCGCTGCCCGCGACCTCAGCGCGCAGTTGGAAATCGTTGAGGTCGTTCAAGGCCAGGGCGTTTGCCCCGCCTTGCAGGATCCGCGGCATGTTCGGTTGCAAGGCCACCGCGCGGAAAGGCGCGTCAGAGCCTTTCCTAAGCGATTGCAAGGCCCGGTTGAGACAGCCATCCCCGGTGGATTTCACGCCGGGCGTACCGCTTTCCAGAAAATCCTGCGCATCGAAATGGGAACGCGTGGAATCCGGCGATCCCACTTCGTGCAACACGGCCAGGTGGCCGACGTCGTAAAAGGGTTTGAGGGCCGACAGGGAAGGGTGCAGGCCGAAGGTGCCGTCGAGCTTGAGCGCGGCGCCATCGCCGCTGCTTTCCAGTGCAAGCGTGGGCCGGTAGGCGTGGTAATGGCCATCACCCAATGGCGGCACCATGGCCAGACCATCACAGGCGCCGCGCTGGATGACCAGCACCAGCACTTTGCCGGCCTTGGCAGGTGCATTGTCCATGGCCGCGCGGAGCAGGTTGGGCGAGAGCCCCAGGCCCGCAAGCGCCAGGCCCGAGGACCTGAGAAAGCCGCGGCGATCAATAGGATTTGATGCGGACATGGATTCATCTCCTCTGGAATTCAGGCGAGCCGAGCAGCAGGCCCACCACTTTGGCCGTATCCATGGGACGCGTTTCACCGTCAGGCATGCGGCGGTCCTCGGCGTTGGCTTCCTGTTCCAGCGACGCGAGCGTGGCGGGGCCAAGATCCCGCTGAAGCAGCAGCCGTGCTGCTTTGGGAAGGTCGGTCGTCGCGCTTTGGGTCCCGCCCAGGGCCTGGTTCAGGTCCGGCCGCTGCCACGGCACCCCGATCATGCGGCCCGCGCCCAGGGCCATGCTGAATTGCAGCCGGGTCACCAGCGCCCCCGTGTTCACCCAGGGCGCGGCGACATCCTTGTAGCCCGTGGGCGGCTGGCAGTGGTACAGCGGCTGGCCCAGCCGCGCCAGGTTGCCCGCCAGGGGCCGGGCGAATTCCACGCGGCCGCCCAGGGCACGCACTGCGCTGACTTCGAATTCAAAAGGCGTTTTGATTTTTGCCTGGTATGTCTCCTTGGCCCAGAATTCCGGAGCGGAGAACAGCGCGAGATAGACCTGCCGCAGATCGCCATCGGTATCCATGAAGCGCTTCGCCACGCGGTCCACCAGTGTCCTTGGTGGTTCATCACTCACGAACCTCCGGCAGAGCTTGGTGGCGATGAACCGGGCGCAGGCAGGCTGGCTGCAAAGCAGATCCATGACCTTTTCGCCTTCCTCCTCGCCGCCGCCGGTGCGGAACTTCCGGCCGAGGACCACCTTCTGTCCATCGTCATGGGCGGCTTCGCGGAAGATGTAGCGGGCTTCCTCCCGGGGTTTTTCAAGTGTCCAGCCCGTGAAGCAGCGGGCTACCGCCTTCACATCATCCTGGGTATAGCCTCCATCCACGCCCAGGGTGTGCAACTCCATGATTTCCCGGGCGTAGTTCTCGTTGAGCCCCTGGTTCTTCGGCTTGTCCGGGGGCGGCTGGGGCGCCAATGGATTGCGCCGCAACTGGCGCTGGTAGCGGGCCATGGCCGGGTTGAAACCATCTTTCACGCTGGTCCAATTGTCCAGGTAGAAGAGCATGGCGGGGCTCTTGGCCGTGGCGCCCAGGAGATCGCGGAACTTGCCGAACAGGTGGCGGTGGATGGTGTCCCGCTCGTAGCTGGTGACGAACCAACGGGTTTCGCCTTTGCCCAGGTCCACATTGAAATGGTTGAACCAGAAATCAGTAAGGACTTCTTCAAGTTGACGAGGGCTTTCCACCGCGCGCATGAATTTCGCTGCCACCAGTTCTTCTTCCATGCGCGCAGGCCGTTGCTCGGCAGGCACCAGGTCCCGCAATTTCTGCGGCGCGTCCACATCACCTTCTTTGGCGTTGAGCCTGGCAAGGATCTCCGCGCGCTTCGCGGGGTTCTCAAGATCTGTGGGATCCAGGCCCATTCTCTTGGCCACAAGTTGCGGCTTCGGATAGCGGGCCTGAAGCTGGGGAATGCTCATGGAAAGGGACTTGAGCGCTCCCAGTTTCTCTTGCAGGAGCGGATCCAGAGGTGGCTTCAGATCCAACTGGTCCTGGATCCATTGCGAGATGGCCTGGTCGCCGCCCGCGGCCAGCGCTTCGACTTCTGCAGGCCGGGGGCCGAAGGCCAGGCGATTGAGCACGTGTTCTGCTTTCTGCCGAGGCGTGAGCGGCGAAGTCGGCAAAGCAATGCCTGCCGCAATCAATGGCATTGCCATCATCAACAACGCCTGGGGCCAAAGGAATTTTTGCCATTCTTGCATGCCTGAACCTCTCCGTTCGCGTGATGCCACAGACCTTGAGAGGGGTGGAAGTGCAGGATGGTTGATTGGGGTGTCCAGGATTGGGCCATTTGCTGAATTGTCATGCTCGCGGTGATGATCGCCGTGATGATCGCCGTAGCTCTCCAGCTTGCGGATTGGCGGATAGTGGCGTGGATTCTGGACTGAGTCTTGAACGTGCCTGGGAAGAACCTCCCAAAGCTTTGTTTTTCATGGAAAATATTTCATTCCCAGTGACCAAACCATGACCCTCCGAAGATGCCGATTCTATAAAATCAGAGTCTGCGATGGTCATCACTGAACTCAAAAGCCCGGTATCCCCAAGTCTCAACCTTGAGGACTTCCGAATTACGCATGTGCGCGGGCCGGTGACCCAGCAGATCCGCCAGGCGGTCTTGCGGGCCGGTGGACAACCTGTCTGGGAATGGCTGCTGGCGCAGGTTTCAGAGCCATGCCGGAATCTGTTCTTGAACCCCATCGGGAGCTACGAATGGGTGGATGCGGACCTCGCGGCGGAGATGAATACGACCTTCTTGACCCTGAAGGGCGTGGAATGGCTCAACACGCGGGGCCAGGATGCGGCGCGTGAACAACTGCTTACGGTCCATCGTTGGCTGATCAAGCTGGCGAGCCCGGAATTCCTGCTGAACAACACGCCACGGATCCTGAGCCTCTACTACCGGGGCTGCAAGGGCGCGGTGGAACATGCGGGTGCTGGCGAGGTCAACCTAAAACTTTGGGCCCATGGCTATTTTCCCGAATTCTTCTCCCACAGTCTCGTGGGCTGGCTGCAAAGCGCCCTGGGACTGAGCGGCGCCAAGGATCTACGCCTCCATTACGAGCTGCCGGACGGGCAGGGATTGGATTCGGTTTGCCATCGCTACCACGTGACCTGGAAACGCTGAGAGCAAGAAGCTCGGGCATTCAATCGCGATGCCTGGCAGCGGCCAGCAACTTCATGACTTCTTCATCCGAGGTCTGGTCGAAGTCGTCATAGAATTGGCCCACGGCACTGAACCAGTGTGGTTGCATGAGGCACACGGTTTCGTCGGCCTCTTTGGAAAGCCGGGCCAGGGTATCGGGTGGAGCCACGGGCACGGCGAGCACCAGGCGAGCGGGATGGGCACGGTGCAGCGCCTGAAGCGCCGCCTGGGCGGTGATGCCCGTGGCGAGCCCGTCATCCACCAGGATCACAGTGCGGCCTTGGATATCGAGAGCAGGACGGTTGCCGCGATAGAGCTCAAGGCGACGCCGGGCCTCGCTTTCCTGGACTTCCACATCACCGCGCAATCGGGCTTCGGTGAGCCCCAGCTCTGCCAGCAAGGGGCGGTTCCACACCACTTCAGGGTTGTCCATCAGGACGAGCGCCCCCACACCGAGTTCCCGGTGAAAGGGCGCCCCTATCTTGCGGACCACCACAAGGTCCAGGGGCGCACTCAGGGCCGAGGCCACCTCGGCCGCAACGGGCACGCCACCCCGGGGCAACGCCAGCACTATAGGGGCCATGCCTTTCAAATGCACAAGAGCCCGGGAAAGGATCAGCCCAGCCTGCTGACGGTCACGGAACCTGCCGGATGGAATGCTGCTTTCCTGCGGGAAGCTCGCCATGGCCTGCACCAGCCCGATGAATTCTATAAATTACGGCAATCCCGGACTTCGCGCACGGATCTGTTTCTCCATCCATGAGCACTCGGCTAGGAGATATTTGCCCGCTGGTTCAAACATTCTTGGGCAATTTTCCTTGGTTGACCCATCTTGGGGCAACCCCGATCGAGGGGGGGCTCATGAATACGGCTACGTTGAACCTGAAACCTCTTCAAGAATCTTGTCAGGAGAGTGTCCGGGTCACCGAGGTGCGAGGCCCGAACGTCGTGCAGATCCGCAAAGTGGTGGTTCGGCACGGCGGCGAGGGGGCCTGGAATGAACTGCTTTCACTTGTGTCCCAACCCTGCCGGGACCAATTCAAGAAACCGCTGGGTCTCTATGATTGGGTCGAGGAACGTCACTTCACCGAATTGAGCAAGGCCTACATCCGCTGGTCCGGTCGCCACGATGCAGGCAAGGCCGGCCAGGCCGCGGCCCAGGAAGAATTCACCATGTTGCACCGGTGGATGCTGAGATTGATGACCCCCGGATTCCTTCTGGCCAGCTTCCCGAAATTCTTCGCCCACTACAACCGGGGGGGCTGCGTGCTTGTGGATGAATCGAGCCCAGGCCACGCCCAAATCAGCGTATGGGTGGACGGCTTTTTCGAAGAGTGGTATTCACCGGGGCTCACAAGCTGGACCCAGAGAGCCTTGGAACTCACGGGGGCCAAGGGTGTAGCAGTCGAGTACCAAGCGCCGCCGGCAACAGGTCCTGAATCCTGCCACCACATCTACCACCTGACATGGCAAGCCTGAAACAGGCTCCTATTTCCAATCCCGATGGACAGGGCGGCATTTAGGCTCCAGCTCTGTGAACGAAGTGAGCAGGAGGGCGCACTGCGCCCGATAGCTGGAGTGGCCGTTTCAGAACAACCAGAAAAGCACTGGTTATTCTGAAACGGCCACTAAACTCAAGGGATGTCGAGACCCTGTCCCTGCACGTCCAAACTCACCTATGATCGCTGCTGTCAGCCCCTCATCGAGGGGAAGAAGTCTGCGGAAACAGCGACCCTGCTCATGCGCAGCCGCTTCTCCGCCTACGCGCTCGGGAAAGTGGACTACCTGTTGAAGACCACCGCGGAAATCGAAAGAGCCAAGCTTGTGCGTGATGAATTGCTCCAGTACTGCCGCTCCATCAAATGCATTGCCCTCAAGATCATCTCGGCGGAGCAGGGTGGGCCGGGGGATGAAACCGGAACCGTGAAATTCCACGCCAGCCTTCAAGTGCAGGGCAAGCGCCAGCTCCACATCGAGCACAGCCGCTTCATCCGCGAAGAGGGTGCCTGGGTCTACGTGGACGGCGACACCAACTAGTTTCACCGGCCCCTTGCGGCAACATGACTTTGGTCATCATGATGGTGGGCCAATCTAGGGTGCAGGACTTCCGCTTTCATCGAGCGTTCCATGCCCATATTCACCACTGCCTGCCCACGCAACTGCTATAGCACCTGTGCCATGAAGGTCACGGTCGAGGACGGCCGACTGGTGGCCATCGATTCCCACCCGGATAACCTCGCCACACCAGAGGGGGCCTGCCTGAAAGGGCTCAGTTACCTGGAGCGGGTGTATAGCCCCGAGAGGATCCTGCACCCGATGAAACGAAGCGCGGGGGGCCGCTTCGTGCGCATCCCCTGGGATGAGGCCCTGGACCTCATCAGCACGCGACTTCAAGCGGTGAAGGCGGAACAGGGGCCCCAGGCCGTGCTCTATTATTCGGGAAGCGGCACCAAGGGCCTGTTGAATGGCTGCGGCATGGGCTTCTGGCGGCTGTTTGGCGGCTGCACCACCACCTACGGCGACCTCTGCTGGCCCGCAGGATTGGAGGCCACGCGCCTGACCCTGGGCGACAACCTGCACAACGCGCCCTGGGACCTTGCGAAGGCCCGCCTGATCGTTTTCTGGGGCAAGAATGCCGCCGAGACAAATATCCATCAGATGCGCTTCCTGGATCAGGCACTGGAAGCAGGTAGGAAGTGCGTGGTCATCGATCCCCGCCGCACCCAGACCGCCGAAAAAGCCGATCTGTTGATCCAGCCCCGACCCGGAACGGATGGCTCGCTGGCCCTGGCCCTGGGACATCTGCTCGTACGCGGGAAGGCCGTGGATCAGCCCTACCTGGACGCCCATGTGCTGGGCTTCGAGGCCTATTCGGAACGTGTGAAGACCTGGACCCCGGAGCGGGCGGCCGCCATCTGCGGAATTCCTGAAGACCAAATCCACGAATTGGCGCGGCTTATGGCCGAAGTGCGGCCCATGACCCTGGTTCCGGGCTTCGGCATGCAGCGGTACACCAATGCCGGGCAGACGATGCGGGCCATGCTGGCCCTGGCGGTCATCACGGGCAATCTCGGTAAACCTGGGGCCGGGTGGCAGTACGCCAACCTCGCCACCCAGGTCTTCTCTCCCGAGCGGGACCCGCTGGATTTCTATCCGCCTGAAGTGCCCGATGGCGTGGTCCGGGTGGGGATCAGTACCGCGCGATTGGGGCGGGACATGGAAGGCCTGAGGGATCCGCCCCTGAAGTTCGCCTGGGTTGAGCGGGGCAATCCCCTGGGTCAGAATCCCGATGGCAACCGGGTGCGTTCGGCCTGGAAGTCTCTGGATTTCCGGGTGGTGGTCGATGAGCGCTTCACGGACACTGCGCTGGAGGCGGATGTGGTGCTGCCGGCCAAGTCCCTGTTCGAGCAGAGCGATGTCATCGGGGCCTACTGGCACTCCTACCTTCAACTGCGGCAGAAGTGCATCGAGCCGCCGGGAGAGGTGAAGCCGGAGACGGAGATCTACGAAGCGCTGGGCCGACGGCTGGGGCTGACTGAGGAAGCCCTGCGAGGCGTGCTGCCTGAATCCACGGATGCCGGTGTGGAGGCCTGGCTGCAGCAGAAGCTTGATCCTCTCGGCATCACCTTGGAACAATTGCGTGAAGGCGCCGTGGCGGCTCCGGGAACCCACGATGTAGCCTGGGAAGGCGGTCATTTCCCCACACCCAGCGGCAGGATCGAGTTGTTCAGTGAAGAAGCGGCCCGCCGCTGGGGTGTGGATCCTTTGCCGGATTATGTGGAGTCGTCGGAGGGTGCCTGGAAGTCCGGCCGTCATCCCTTTCTGCTCCTTACTCCGAACACCAAGAACGCCATCCACAGCCAATTTCACATGCTGAAGGTGATCCGGGCCCTGGGCGTGGAACACGCTCTTTTCATGCATCCGGAGGATGCGGAGGCACGCGGCCTGAGCCCCGGGCAGCGGGTCCGGATCCACAATGACCGAGGTGAACTGATCCTGCCGTTGCGGCTGGATTTCGGGCTTCGGCCGGGCGTGGTGTATGCCTTCAACGGCTTTGGCGTGGCCGATGGTGGCAGTGTGAATCTGCTTTCCGAGGGTCGTGAAACTGACATGGGCTACGGGGCCGCCTTTCATGACAACCGCGTGGATGTCGAAAGCGCCCGCCCATGAGCTTTGCATTCACCTTTGACCCAAACCGCTGCACGGGATGCGGGGCCTGTGCTGTGGGCTGTTGGATGGAGAACCGGGAGCAGCAGACGCGGCCCTGGCGTGAGATCCACGTCTTCAATCCGGGGCGGCTTTCCGGGCTGCCGCTCTTCCAGCTCTCCCTGGCCTGCCACCACTGCGAAGCTCCCGCCTGCCTCAACAACTGTCCAGCAGATGCCTACACCCAGGACCTAGCCACGGGTGCGGTGACGATCCATGCGGATCGTTGCATGGGCTGCCGCTACTGCACCTGGGCCTGTCCCCACGATACGCCTAAGTTCAATGCCGCCGCGGGCACCATCGAGAAATGCACCTTCTGCCCTTCGCGGATCGAGCAGGGCCTGGAGCCCGCCTGCGTGGCCCGCTGCCCGGTGGAAGCCCTGGGCTTCGAAGCCAAGGTGGATGGACGGCCGCATTCTGCTCCCCCGCCGGGCTTTCCGGATTCGGCGCTCCGTCCTTCGATCCGGTTCGTGCCGCTGCGGAAACCGGTACCGGAAAAAGCGCCCGGAACGGCGCGCTGGGCTCATCTGCTGGAAGCGATGCTGGCGGTTCCCGAACCCAAGATCACCCTGCGGGGCGAGTGGGGGCTTCTGCTGTTCACCACCACGATGGCGGCACTGGCTTCCTGGTTCTTGGCGGCCCTGATGGGTGGGCCCTCAGTGCGGCCGCTGGCCTTTCTCGCATCGGGGACGCTGGTCATGGGGCTTTCCATCCGGCACCTGGGCCGGCCGGAAAGGGCTTGGCGCGCCATTCTGCATCTGCGCACGAGCTGGCTCAGCCGCGAGATCCTGTTCACGGGACTGTTCCTGGGATTGGCCGGGGCCCAGATGCTGTTCCTGCCCCAGGCGCGGCTCCTGGCCTGGGTCGCGGGCAGCATTGGATTTCTGGGGCTTCTGGCCATCGACCGGATCTATCGCGTGGCGCTCAAAGTTAAACCTTGGAATCTCCACAGCGGCAGCGCGCTGTTGTCGGGGTTCTACCTTCTGGGCTTACTGGGGGGGCTGCCCTGGCTGATCTATGGCGCGGGCGCCCTGAAATTGGCCCTCTACTTGCTCCGCAAAGGGCACTTCATCCGCCAAGGCCGATACAGCCGCCCATGGCTCAGCGGGTTTCGGTTGGTTCTGGGCTTCCTGGGTCCACTGCTGCTGTTGCCTTGGAACCCGGGGCTG
>JANXQX010000297.1 GCA_025353305.1 Holophagaceae bacterium | reverse complement strand
GCATCAGAAGTCATCAGAAGTCTTCGGGGCGTGGCTCAGCCTGGTAGAGCGCTCGGTTCGGGACCGAGAGGTCGGAGGTTCGAATCCTCTCGCCACCTCCTGGGGGCAGCCGTAAAAAAACCGGTCCGAGGTCTCCCTTGGGCCGGTCTATTTGGTCGGGGCGAGAGGATTCGAACCTCCGACCTCTCGGTCCCGAACCGAGCGCTCTACCAGGCTGAGCCACGCCCCGAAGACTTCTGATGACTTCTGATGCTATGAGATTCTGGAGTCTTCGTCCAGTGTTGATTCTAGGTGGGTGGCTTCCGCAAGCGGGTGAGGACTTCGGCGAAGGCATCGGTGGGTTTGGGTGGTGGGGCACTGGGTTGTGGTGGGTCCGTGGGCACAAATTCTAGGTGGGTGAGTTTTAGGCCGGTCATGCGTTCGAGGCGCTCTTTTAGTTGGGGCCAGGTGGCCTCGGCGGAAATCCGGAGGCTGGGGAGCATGGCAAGATCCCAGGCGCCGACCACGAGGCGACCCTGCACCAGGCGCAGAATAATCGAATGGCGCTGGAGGGAGGGCCCCACTGAAAGGCCCCACGCACGGCGGATTTTTGCTTCGGCACGAAGGTGGGCGGTTGCGATTTGCGTGCCGCCCAAGCCCGCTTCGGCGATAGGTTTCAAGGGTCTCAAGGCTTCCACCGCGGGGGGGGCAATGAGGCGCAGGCCCGCTGGCCGTTGAGCAGGATGGGACTGGCGAGGGTGGGCACCATCAGATTGCTGTCCTCATCAAACAGGGGCTGGATGAGCTGGTGCAGCGTGCCTGCCTGCCTGAACAGTGCGTCGTCCACGGTGCGCACGCGGCTGGCGGGAATGGCGTCCTGCTCACAAAATGCGAGGACTTCATCCACACAGCGTGGTGCGAGGGCAGCGGAGATGGCCTCGATGAGACGAACCCGGTCCGCAACGCGGCCACGGTTCTTGCGCCACTCGGGATGGCTGTCGAGATCCAGTTCCAGCATGAGCGCGAGCACTTCGAATTGACGATCGCCACCCACGCCGATGGCCACATCGCCGTCGCGGCAGGGAAAGGTCTGGTAGGGCACGATCTGGGGATGGGCGTTACCGAACCGCTCCGGCGGCAGGCCCGTCATCAACGTTCCTGCGCCCACGTTCACCAGGCCGGCGAGAGCTGCTTCCATGAGGGGAACTTCCATGTGCATCGCTTCGCCGGTGCGTTCCCGGTGGAGCAGCGCCGCCTGGATTCCGTTGGCGCAGTAGAGGGATGCCAGCACATCCACGAGCGCAACGCCTACCTTCATGGGACGGCCACCTGCTTCGCCGGTGATGCTCATCCAACCGCTTTCGGCCTGAAGGATGAAATCGTAGCCAGGGCGCCGGGAGTTGGTGACGTCGCTGGCGAATCCACGGATGCTCGCGAGAATCAGTTTCGGAAACTTCGAGTGCAAGGCCTTCCAACCGAGTCCCAAGCGGTCCGCGGAATCCGGCAGGAAATTTTCGACCATCACATCGGCTTCTTTGAGCAGCTCGAAGAGCCGCGCCCTACCATCATCCGCATGAAGGTCGATGGCCTCGGTGGTCTTGCCCCGATTACAGCAACGGAAATAGGCGCTCTCGTCGCCATCGAAAGGGGGGCCCCAACCGCGGGTGGCGTCCCCTTCCGGGGGCTCCAGCTTGTGTACGTCCGCCCCAAGATCAGCCAGCAATTGGGTGGCGAAGGGCCCGGCCAGAATGCGGGACAGATCTATGATGCGGAATTTTTGAAGCGGCTTGTGCATGTGCGCTCGGGACTCAGGACTTGGGACTCGATGACTCGGGAGGCTTGAAGTGTTCAGATTAACGGGCCTTCTAAGATCAGCCCATATGGAATGACGGGGATGAATCCTCCGCGCTATCATGTCCGGTCGCGCTGATCTGGGAAGCGCCGGTACTGGACCTACAGCTCTCCGGATCCTCGCGAAAATTCTGGCGAAAGTTCTAGGAGAGACCCGTGGAGTCAGTGCTTGACCGGATCGCACACGAATTGAAGCTCCCCCGCGCGGGGGTGGCGTCTGTCATTGCATTGCTGGATGAAGGCAACACCGTGCCCTTCATCGCGCGCTATCGCAAGGAGGCCCACGGGTCCCTGAACGACGAGGCGATCCATGCCATCGAGGACCGCGCGTCCTATTACAGGGACTTGGTGGAGCGCCGTGCCGCGGTGCTCAAATCCATCGAAGATCAAGGCAAGCTCACGGAGGAATTGAAGGCCAAGATCGAGAACGCCTGGGTCAAAGCGGAGCTTGAGGATCTGTATCTGCCCTTCAAGCCCAAAAAGAAAACGAAGGCCTCCATCGCTCGGGAACGGGGCCTGGAGCCCTTGCTGGACTTGCTGCTGGCGGACACGAGCGGAGCCGATCCCCTGCTGCTGGCGGCGCCTTTCGCGAAGGAAGGCGAGGAGGGGCTTAATGCTCCCGGTGAATGTGTGGATGGTGCCAGCCACATCCTTGCCGAGCGCATTGCTGAGGACGCGGGCAATCGCGCATGGTTGCGCCAGATTTTCCATGACACCGGGGTGCTGGTGAGCTTCCTCCGGGATGAAAAAAAGGAAGGGAAGGAAGCCCTGCGTTTCAGGCCCTATTTCGATTTCAAGGAAGCCATCAAGAAGATCCCGTCCCATCGCCTGCTGGCGCTGCGCAGGGGCGAGAAGGAAGAGATCCTGAATGTGAAGCTGGCGGTGGATCGCGAGAATCTGGTGAGCCAGCTGCTGGCGCGGATTCCCTGCGACCCCGCCTCGGGCTACCTGCGGTTCCTGCATGACGTGGCGCAGGATGCCTATGATCGGCTGCTGGCGCCCTCCATCGAGGTGGACGTTCGCATCGAAGCCAAGAAGAAGGCCGATGCGGAGGCCATCAAAGTCTTCCAGAACAACCTGGACCATCTGCTGCTGGCGCCGCCCGCGGGCCAGGTCTGCACGCTGGGTGTGGACCCCGGCATCCGGACGGGCTGCAAGCTGGCGGTGATCAACCGCCTGGGCGCCTTCATGGAGACGGCGACCATCTACCCGCTGGAACCCAAGCGCGATATCGACGGGTCGAGGGCCATCCTGGAGCAGATCGCCGGCAAGTACCCGTTGGAATCCATCGTGGTGGGCAATGGCACCGGGGGCCGGGAAGTCGAGCTCTTCCTCAAGGACTGGCTGCGGGATTCCGATCGCAGCTACATAACCTGCGTAGCCGTGAGCGAGGCCGGCGCATCGGTCTACAGCGCCAGCCCCGTGGCCCGGGAAGAATTCCCGGAACTGGACGTGACCGTCCGCGGGGCCATCAGCATTGCCCGGCGGTTCCAGGATCCGCTTGCCGAACTGGTGAAAGTGGAACCGAAAAGCATCGGTGTGGGCCAGTACCAGCACGACGTGAACCAGACGGCCCTGAAAAAAGGCCTGGATGGCGTGGTGGAATCCTGCGTGAACCGCGTGGGTGTGGACCTGAATTCGGCTTCCTACAGGCTGCTCAGCTACGTGGCCGGAATCGGAGAAACCCTGGCGAAAAACATCGTGGCCCACCGGTTCGAACACGGAGCTTTCAAGCGCCGTGAACAGCTGCTTGAAGTGAGCCGGTTCGGCGAGAAAGCCTTCCAGCAGGCCGCCGGTTTCCTGCGCATCAGGGAAGGTGAAAACCCACTGGATGCCAGCGCCGTGCATCCTGAAAGCTACGCCATCGTCGAACGCATCTGCGCCGCCGTGAACAAGACCGTGGCGGAGTTGATCGGCAACGAGGCCGTGCTGAATGGCCTGACCGTCGCGCAATTCACGGACGATCGCTTTGGCCCCGAAACCGTTAGGGACATCCTGGCGGAATTGAGGAAGCCCGGCCGCGATCCCCGCCACAAATTCGAAGCCATCCAATTCAAGGAAGGCGTGAACAAGCCATCGGATCTGGAAGTCGGAATGGAGCTTCAGGGCATCATCACCAACGTGACGGATTTCGGTGCTTTCGTGGATGTGGGCGTCCATCAGGATGGCCTGGTCCACTTGAGCGAAATTAGCCATCGCTTCGTGAAGAATCCGTCTGAGGTCGTCAGCGTCGGCCAGGTTGTGAAGGTCAAGGTCATGGCTTTGGACCATCCGGCCAAACGCATCGCCCTTTCCATAAAAGCCATGCTGGCGGTTCCTGAGGCGGCGCCGAAGCGGCCCCGGCCAAGGCCTGAACGCACGCCGCGGCCTGCCGTGCCGGTACTGCCCATGGGCGAACGGCCCACTCAACCCATCCGCCGCGAGGGCACACCGAAATCCGAACGGCCTCCGCGCCCTGACCGCACGGATCGACCGGGACAGAATTCAAGACCTCCGCGTCCGCCCGGTCCCCGTGGGCCCCGCCCCGAAGCTCCACGTGACGGAATCCGGCCTGATCGCCCCGATCACCCCCGCCGTGAGCATGCCAAAGGTGATCGGCCACGGCCCGAATCAAAACCTGAACGGATGCTATTCGAGCCACCTCCCGATAGCACAAAAGATTCGTCGGAGCCCGCGAGCCTTTCAGATCTGCTGGCCAAGTTCAATCGGGGCCACAAGTGAGGCGGCTTGCATTCATCACCGTCCTGCTGGCTTCCGGCTTGGCCTGTGAACGGACCGATTCCAATGAACTTTTCGCGCCCGCCGAAACCGGGTTGACCCTGGCCTATGAAAACCCCAGCCTGCCGCAGCCCAGGCGTTCCCAGGAACGCTTGCAGGTGCGCATCGCCAAGGTCGAGCAGGAAGGCAAGAAAGTGATGGTGACCAAGACCTTCACCACGTTTGAAGGGCAGATGGACGTGCTGTTCTCCTACGAGAACGGCGGCGTGAGTTTGATGAGGGACCCCAAGACCACAGCGTCGATCGTGCTGCCACCCCGCTTTCCCAACGTCCTGGCGTGGGAAGAACGGGGCCGGCGCTATCGCGTGGAGGGCCGGGCGGCCATGCCGGAAACGGGTCTGCGCCTGCCGGACACGATGAATCGCGTGGGTGTATGGGTCCTTTCTGAAACCTTCGACGCCAAGGGGCCCAGGCGCCGCAGTTTCTTCTTGCCGCGGCTCGGGGAGATCGAGACCCAGGAATTCCAGGAGGGCAGGTGGCTCACCGTCAACCGGCTCTTCAGCTACGGTTTCGAAGACCTTCCCTTCAATAAGAAACGCTGAGGAACACCATGGCGGACGACACCAAGCCAATGCATGAGTTGCCAGTGGGCGTGGCCAAGGGCTCGGTCCGGGACAACCTGGAAGTGGCCTGCTTTGCCGTGCTGCTGATCATCTTTTTCAAGACCTTCGTGGGGCAGCAGTTCACGATCCCATCGGCCTCCATGCGGAACACGATGATGATCGGGGACCATCTGCTGGCGAACAAATTCATCTTCGCCACGCCGCAGTGGGGGTGGGAAGCCAGGCTTTTTCCCATGCGGAAAGTGGATCGCGGCGACATCATCGTTTTCCGCTATCCCATGGATCGCAACATGGATTACGTGAAGCGTTGCGTCGCGCTGCCCGGGGACAAGCTGGAAGTGCGCCGGAAGCACTTGTACGTGAACGACAAGCTCATCACCGGCGAGTTCGAGCATCACATCCTGAACTGGGATGACGGCCCCGTGAATGGCCCCTGGCCCGATGGCGCCAACGTGGGCCCCATGGAGCCCGATCCTTCCGCAGGCATCTGGCCATTCCTGGATCCAGAGATCGCCAGGGCGGACATGCAGGGACACCCGCAGACCTCCGGGTTCCGCGACAACCTGGGTCCCATCACGGTGCCCCAGGGCTGTGTATTCGGCATGGGCGACAACCGCGACAATTCCGCGGACAGCCGTTACTGGGGTTTCATTCCCATCGAGCAGCTGCGCGGGCGCCCCTTCATCGTCTGGTGGAGCTACCGCGAAGGCGGCAACGATGACACGGGAGCCAGAGTGCCGACCGGTCCCGGCGACGTGGCGATGAATTTCGTGGATGGAGCCCGCCATTTCTTCACCTGGACCCGGTGGGAACGCACCGGGACCATTCCGCGCTGAGATGATGGCGGACGATCCCAAAACTCCTCACACGTTGCCTGCGGGCGTTGCCAAGGGGGCGCTTCGGGACAATCTGGAATTGGTGTGCTTTGGCATCACCATGATTCTCTTTTTCAAGACCTTCGTGGGGCAGCAGTTCGTGATCCCATCGGCCTCCATGCGGAACACGATGATGATCGGGGACCATCTGCTGGCGAACAAATTCATCTTCGCCACGCCTCAATGGGACTGGGAAGCCAGGCTTTTTCCCATGCGGAAAGTGGACCGCGGCGACATCATCGTTTTCCGTTATCCCATGGATCGCAACATGGATTACGTGAAGCGTTGCGTCGCGCTGCCCGGCGACAAACTCGAAGTGCGCCGCAAGCACTTGTACGTGAACGACAAGCTCGTCACCGGCGAGTTCGAGCAGCATATTTTGAACCCGGAAGATGGCCCGGTGGAAGGCCCTTGGATCGAGGGCGCCAACATGGGTCCCATGGATCCTGATCAAGCGCTGGGACTTTGGCCCTTCATAGATCCAGAGATCGCCAAAGCGGACATGCAAGGGCACTCAGATACGTCCGGTTTCCGCGACAACCTGGGCCCCGTCACGGTGCCGACAGGGTGCATCTTCGGCATGGGCGACAACCGCGACCGGTCTGCCGACAGCCGGTACTTCGGTTTCATCCCTGTTGAGCAACTTCGCGGGCGGCCCTTCATCGTATGGTGGAGCTTCCGCGAAGGTGGCAACGATGACACGAGAGCCAAGGAAGCGAGTGGCCCAGGCGATTTAGCGATGAATTACCTGGACGGAGCCCTCCACTTCTTTACCTGGACCCGGTGGGAGCGCACTGGCACCATGCCACGCTGATATGAATATGATCGCGCGAACGACCTCATTCCTAGCCATCCTGCTCTGCGGGCCTAGCCTGCTTCACGCCTGGGGCGATAAAGGCCACCGTATCATCAACGGCACTATGCTGAAGACGCTGCCACCGCAGGTGGAAGCCTGGTACGCAGGGAAGGAGGACTATCTTCGCGATCATGCTTCGGACCCCGATCTCTGGCGCAGCCATGACCGCAAGGAAAACGCCCGGCACTTTGTGGATACCGAAATATACGGCGGCGCCGACAAGCTGCCATTGCAGGTCGCAGAGGCCATCCAGCAGGTGGGCAGTGAGGCTTTCCTCAAGAACGGCCAGTTGACCTGGGTGATCCAGGATCGATGGAAAGACCTGGTGGAGGCTTTTCAAAGCGGAGACCGGGACCAGATCGCATTCGCCACCGCCATCCTCGGCCACTACGTTGGCGATGCCCATGTCCCCCTGCATAGCACACGCAACCACGACGGCCTGGAGACGGGCCAGAAGGGCGTCCACAGCCGCTGGGAGTCGGGGCTGGTGGAACGCTACGTGGTGGAGGCGGACCTGAAGGTGCGCCCCGCGAAAGTTGATCCCGATGTCATGAAGGCCCCCTGGAAATGGTTGCGGGATTCTTTCGTCCTGGCGCCGAAAGTGCTGGCCAGCGACCAGGAAGCCGATCGCACAACACCGACCAGTCTCCGCGGCAAGCGCCGGGAGAGCGCCTATTGGTCCATCTTCTGGGCTGAGCAGCGTGAAACAGTGAAGCAACGGTTGGAACAGAGCGCCGTAGCTTTGGGGGATCTTGTGCTGAGCGCTTGGGTGAGGGCAGGCAAGCCCAGCGTGAAGTAGGCCCTGCGGTTCTGGTGGATTGGCCGTGGTCGGTAGGCTATGGGCTGTGGGCCAAAAGAAGTGCGGTCCCTATCGCCCACTGCCCACTGCCCACTGCCCACTGCCCACTGCCTACTGCCTACTGCCTACTGCCTACTGCCTACTGCCTACTGCCCACTGCCCACTGCCTACTGCCTACTGCCCACTGCCCACTGCCTACTGCCTACTGCCAACTGCCCACTGCCCACTGCCCACTGCCTACTGCCTACTGCCAATGTCGGCGTCCTACTTCACCACCTTGGTGAATTTGACTTGGATATCAATCGATCCCGGAACGGGCTTTCCACTCCTCTGGGCAGGTTCGAAGGTGGAGCGGTGGACCACGTCCATGGCAGCTTCGTTGTAGCCCAGGGAGCCGGGAATGCCATGGATCACGGTGGTTTTTTCCGGCCGGCCGTTCACGTCCAATTGCACCCTCAGAAGAATGGAAACATCCTGTTGCCGGTAGGGATTCACTGGGCCGGCGAGCGCCATGCTTGGATAACGGCCCGAAGCCAACTGCAGGACCTTTGGGGGAAGGTAGGTCGGGTCCTCGGCAGATGCAAGATTCCGGGCCGCAGGATCGAAGGCAACACCTTCAACTTTTAGATCCTGAACTTTTGGGGGAGGCTCTTCCGGCTTGTGTTCAGGCTGGGCATCCAGGGTGGATGGACGCATTTTCATTTCCGCCGGGGTCTGGCTGGGAACCCGCTGTCGCGCCTCTTCCACCTGCTTCGCGAGCTCCCGTTCACGGACCTGGCTGGCCAGCAACAGTTCCTGGGCCTGCTGCCGTGCCGCGGGCGTGGATGCTTGCGCGACCTGGCGGAGCAGCTCCTCTGAGCGCCTCCGCTCCTCGAACTGGCGGCCCTTCAGTTGCTCCAGCTCGGAAAGGATGCGGCTCAGACTCTCGTTCTGGGCCTCAACCCTCAGGTCCAGCGCCTTCTCCCTCGACCGCGTCGCCAGCGCATAGGCAAGCCATCCGCCCGAAAGGAGCAGCACCGAAGCGAGGCTCAGGACCGGAAGCGGGTTGCGCCGCGCACGTTTCAGGGCACGCTCCCAGATGCCCACGGGGCTGGCGTGGACTGGCCGTCCGGCCAGGTAGCGCTCCAGGTCCTCGGCCAGGTCCAACGCGCTGTCGTAGCGACGAAGGACATCCCGTTCCATGCAGTGCTGGATGATGCCTTCCAGTTCCTTAGGCAGCGTGGGGTCTATCTTGCGGAGGGGTGGCGAGTCCGCCTCCACAATCATCCGGAAGACCTCGGCCTGGTTGTTCCCCATGAAAGGCAGGCGTCCGGCCAACAATCCGAAGAGGGTCACGCCGAGCGCGTAGATGTCCGAATGCGGACCCACCAGCACCGAGGGGCCTTCGATCTGCTCGGGGCTCATGTAGGCGGGTGTGCCCATGACCGCGGTCATGCCCGTGGGATTGTCCGCCAAATCCCTGGCAAGGCCGAAATCCATGACGTAGGCCCTCCATTGACCATGCTCGTCGCGCTCCAGCATGATGTTGCCGGGCTTGAGATCGCGGTGCACGATGCCCAGGCGATGGGCCGCATGCACCCCTAGCGCGGCCTGCCGCACAAGATCCACCTTCTCGCGTAGATCCAGGTCGGGGGCGGCCTCGGAAAGCACGGGTCCATGGATGAACTGCATGCTCAGGAAGGGGATGCCCTCCTGCTCGCCAGCCTCGAAAACCTTGGCCACATTGGGATGATCGATGCGCGCCTGGGACTGGGCCTCCCGCAGGAAGACCTTGGCCACGTTGTCCAGGGCCACCCGGAAGAATTTCAACGCGACCCGGCGCTTGAGACGGATGTCATGGACCCTGAACACGCGGCCCATGCCTCCCTCGCCTAGAAAGACTTCGGGTCTGAAACGGCTCCAATCCTTCCATGGATAGAGGCCCAGGCGATGGATCGCAGGCGGTTCAGGGCCGCCCGATACGAGCGCCGTTGGTTGATCTCCGGACTCAGGATACCGGCCGGACAGCAGGAGTTCCGCCTCCCGCTCCAGCAATTTCACGGTTTGGAGATCGATGGCCCCGCGCTGGACGTAATCCGCCAGACCCAGATGTGGTGAACCACCGGCTTCCGGTGAAGGGTCCCCGCCGACGAGGCCCCTCTCAAGGGCGAGGTCCAGGGCGGCCTTTTTGACAAGGAGGAAGTTCACGGCAGGCTTCCCGGTGGAGCGCCCATTCTATCCATACGCAAGGACCATGGTCCAAAGGCTCCACCGGAAAGCAGGTCCGGGCACGCGGTTCTACTCCCCGACATCGAGGCGCGTGCGCACCAGCCAGACCTGGACTTCCTTTCCGAGATCATCCTTGCCCTGGTACTTGAGTTTTACGGGACCCTTGGCGTCTTTCTTGGTGACTTTCACGCCCGGGCCGGTGCCACTGATGATGAGCGCGTGGAGGGCTTCCGGCGTGCTGATCAGCGGCAGGAAGGGCAGTGGGAGCTGGCCTAACATCTGCGCGGTCTCGTCGAGTTTCTGGCGTGGAACCTGGACTCGATACCCCTTGGCGCGGTCGCCTTCCAGCAACATGAGCCGTTCGCCCAGGCCATGGAGTTCCAGCACCACATGGCCGGTCGCGGCATCCACCAGGATTGCCAGCGTGCCTTTCCCCTCGCCATCGCTCCCGAGATAGCCCCAGGAGTACTGGGCCCGGATGATCCCGGTGCTGGGGGCGGGACTTGCTAGGACGGCCGGGAAGAATGGCAGCAACAGAATCAATGGTCGTTCTCTTCGAATTCATCGTCATCCTTGTCTTCGATCTTTTTTGAGCCCTTGGAGGCATCTTTGGCAGCATCTATTGGAGCGGGCCCCTTGGCCTGGGCATCGCGCTTGGCGATGTCGGTACGCAGGTCGGCAAGGCGTTTGTCCAGGGTGGCGCGGCCCGGAAAGATGAAAGCCAGGGCGCGTTCCCACTGCTCAACGGTTTCCTCGGGACGATTCAGTTTCAGTAAAACTTCGCCCAGGTGCACCCGGGTATCAGGGCTGAAGGGATTCAACTCCGAGGCCTTGCGAAGGGCCTTTTCGGATTCTTCGAACTTGCCTTGCTTGAAAAGCACCCAGCCCCAGGAATCCACCACGGAGCCATTCTGTGGGTCCTGTTTGACCGCGGCGCCGATGAGCTCCGAGGCTTCTTGGAGATCGCCGCCTTTCTCAAGCAGCAGGTAGCCGAGATTGTTCTGCAGCGTGCTGTTGGCGGGATCCACCTTTTGAGCCTCGCGCAGAACCTTCAGGGCTTCCTCCGCGCGACCCAGTTGGTCCAGCGCGTTGGATTGGAGCAGCAACAATTCGATCACCCGCTGTTTCGACGCATTCCGGGCTTTGCCTGCATATTCGAGGCAGCGGCCCCATTGACGGAATTCGGCGAAGGCGTTGGCGATTCCTTCGTAATAGAGCTGGATCAGCGCACCCCTGGATTCCTTCTTGGCGAAAAAAGTCTCATTGAAAAGAATTTTGGGAAGCACAGCCGCCTGGGTGAAGAGCGGCATTTTGGGAAATTTGGCCATGCCTTCTTTCAGCGCGGCGCGGGCTCCCTTCCAGTCCTCTTGGGCCAGCAGCGCCTCGGCGCGCAGTGCAGCCAACTCTCCATCATCCCTGGTCGCTCGCCAGGCGTTGATCAAAGGCAGGGCTTCGGACCCGCGACCCTGGAGCAACAGACAGGTGGCATAGAGAATCCGCGCATTCTGCTGGGAGATCGTTTCATCATTCCTGCCCACGAGGTTCGGCAGCAATCGCTTCCACCGGGCCTCGGCCTCGGGGAAGCGCCCAAGGTTCATGAAAGCCAGGGCAATGTTGAACGAGATGCGATCCGAAGGCTTCAGCTTCTCCGCCTGCTGCAGGCTCTTCAGCGCTTCGTCGAAACGGGTGGTTCGGACTTGGACAAGGGCCACGTTTTCCAGGATCTCCGGTGACTCGGGCAGATGCCGGCTCAGCAGGCGGAAGCTTTCTTCGGCGTGGGCCAGGTAACCGAGCTTGATTTGCTCCCGGGACAATTCGTCGAGCATCCGAAGGTGGCGCGGATCGGGATTCTTCCCTGAACACAGCGCCATGGCCGCTTCACGCCGGGCCTCGTACCGATCCAGGGATTTGGCCTGGATGAGGGCGCGCTCCCAGGCGACCGTGATGGAAGGCCGGAGCCGCCCCACCTGCAGCCAGGAACGCAGGGCCAATTCGGAATCCTTCAGCAATTCGGAGACTTCACCCTGACGCGCCCACACTTCCGCGTCATTGGGCAGCAATTCGGTGGCTTTCTGCAGATCGCTGCGGGCTTCCGGAAGAGCCGAGGACGATGCCATGGCCCGGCGGTATTGCAACAGCCCCAGGTGTCCTGCGGCTTCAGCGTTCCGGGGTTCGAGTTCGAGCGCTTTCCTGGCGGGAGCGACCGCGCCATCCATGTCACCCGTTTCCTCGATGGATTCTGAAAGCCTGAGGTGAGCTTCGGCGCTTTGCGGGACCAAGGCGGTCACGCGCCTGTAGATATGAGCCGCGCCTTGGGGATCATCACCTCCGCCGCGGCGCTGCTTGGCCCTGGCCTGCAGCATCAGGGCGCGAGGATCCTCCTGCGGGGCCTGTGCCAGCATGGGAACAGGTAAGAGCAACAGGGTGGCGATCGGTAAGGCTGCGAACCGGGGCACGGAAATCCTTAGGAGAGGCTTGCGATAAGGCGTCGGTAGGGTGTGATCCAGTCATCGGATTTCAGGGCCCGCTGCTTGGCCCGCCCGGATGGAAGCGGGAGAATGCAGTGTAGCTCCGGTGTGGACAAAGAGCCGTGGGTGGTCTTCTTGTCCCGCAGCAGCCAGGGTCTGCATTCCTCCCAGGATGCGATCAATGGGGTCAATGGTTTCAAGGCCTTGGCAAGACGTCGCAGGAAAGGCACCGGGAAGGGTGCCAGGCCCATCTCCTCCGCCAGGAAGCAGGACGCCAGAAGGCCCAGGCCCACGGCTTCGCCATGCAGAAGCTGGAAGCCGCTGGCGGCCTCCAGTGCATGGCCCAGGGTGTGGCCCAGATTCAGCAATCGCCTTTCGCCCTGCTCGGTTGGATCGCGGTGCACGATTTCCGCCTTGATCCCAAGGGCCCGCTGGATGAATTCCGTGGGTGGCAGGTCATGGGCGAGGATGGCTTCCGCCCAGGCCAAATCGCCAATCAGCATCGCGGTCTTGACCATCTCCCATCGTCCCGCCTCCAGCTGCCGGGCCGGCAGGGTGCGCAGAAAGCTGCGACAGGCCACCAGCCGGCAGGGCGCATGAAAGGCTCCCGCCAGATTCTTTCCGGCGGACAGATTGACCGCGGTTTTTCCACCGAGACCCGCGTCCACCTGGGCCAGCAGCGTGGTGGGCCAGGCATGCCAGTTGATGCCACGCAAGTAAAGGCTGGCTGCCAGGCCGGCCATGTCCGTGAGCACGCCACCACCCACGGCAACCAGAACCGCATCGCGGTGCAGGGGAATGGCCGCCCAGTGTTCCAGAATGGGGATGAGCGTGTTCAGCCGTTTGGTGGCTTCAGACGTAGTGATCCAGAGGCTGCCCTTGGGTTCCGGCAGTTCGGCAAAGGTCCAGAATTCCTTCACGGATGCATCGCCCACCAGCACCCACCGCTGCTCGGGGAAGAATGATTCCAGGGGCGCCTCAGCGACGAGGACCTCGGTGGGGAAACCTTCGGGAGTCTGGAGTTTCATTTCCTCATTGTCTCGCTTTCAGCACGGCCTGGCCTTCCATGGGTTTGCCATCACGAAGCCAATTCACGGTCACGGTGTCTCCGGCTTTCCCTGTCATAAGCGCATCCATATAGTCGTAGATGGTCTTCACCGGATGAGCTGCGAACGTCACGATGATGTCCCCGGATTTCAGGCCGACGGCTTCGGCGGGGGAACCTGGCATCGCGCCGTTGATGTGGAATCCATCGGAGTGCTCCGCGTAGTCGGGGATCACGCCGAAACTCACGGTCACACCCGCCATGCCTTTTCCTGTGGAGAACTTGGCGGTTTCAGGATCGAAGGGCGGCACTTGCGCGGCGTTGGCGAGATCCAAAGCGACGGATCGGGCGTAGTCCGCCACCATGGCCATCCCTGCCCCATTGATCTTATCGGCCGTGTCCGAGGGCTTGTGGTAATCGGTGTGGAGCCCGGTGAAGAAGAAAAAGGTGGGGATCCTAGCCAGCACGAAGCTGAGATGATCCGAGGATCCCGCAGCGCCACCCTGGATATCGCCGACGGTAAGTCCGGCTGGCGCCATGGCTTTCACGTGTTCCAAGGCTGATTTTGGAGCGCCCATGCCGCCCAGTTGCAGGTTCGTCGTCTTGGGGCTCATGCGTCCGACCATGTCGAAATTCAGCATCGCCTTCACGCTCAGAATCGGAACGGTCGGATGCTTGATCCAATGGGCGGACCCCAGCATGCCTTCCTCTTCGCCGGAAAAATGGGTCAGCAGAATGGTCCGTTTTGGCCTTGCCGATTTCAGCTGCCGGCCCAATTCCATGAGCATGGCGGTCCCTGAAGCGTTGTCGTCCGCGCCCGGATAGAACTGGCCTTTGGCGGATTCGCCGCCCAGACTGTGCCGCTCTCCGAGTCCCAGGTGATCCATGTGCGCGCCCAGGACGATGATTTCATTTTTCAGTGTCCGATCACGACCGGGAATGGTCGCGATGAGGTTCGGCACTTCCGCGATCTTGCGCTCAAGCTCCAGGGTCAGGCCCATGAAGGACCAGGGCACCCATACAAAGTCCTGGCTCTGGGGTTCGCCGCCTGCCCGGATTTTTTTCAGACGTTCCACCAGGTCACCGCAAACCGGCGCCAGGGCCCGGGCCGTCATGCTGACCACCGGAAACGGGAAGGTGGAAATTTCTGGGATCAGTTTGAGCGGCCGGGCGGCATCACCTTCCTCCATCAGGATCAGGCCGGCGATCCTGGCCGCCTCGAATCGGCGCAATCTTCCCCGCAGGCTTTTCTCCTGGGCGCTCAAGGATGCGAAGGCTGGCAGATCCGGCAGGTCGCGCCCGATGATGACCACCTTGCCGCTGAAATCCACCCCGTTGAAATCGTTGTAGGCGCCCGCCTGCATCCCATAGCCCGCGAAGACCAAGGCCTTGGCGTTGAAGGCCCCGTTGCCGCTGAAACTGTAGGCCTCGATGTCTTTGCCCCATTGCAGCGGCGGTTGCTGGCCATCTCCTTTACCAAGGTAGGCCTTGCCTTCTTTCACTACCACGCCAGTGAGGTAAGGGTAGGTCTGGCGCACGGTCTTGATTCCCAGGGTCCGGTAGTACCGCTCCATGTGTTCCGTGGCATTGGCAAGGCCCTTGCTGCCGTTTCCGCGGCCTTCCATTTCAGGCGCGGCAAGAATCGCGACTTCCCGTTTCATGCGGGTTTCGGCCGAGGGCTTGGCGGCAGGAGTTTGGGCGCCCAGAACAAGGACCGAGGCAGCCGCCGCGAGAAACGGAATCGACACTTGATGCATACGAGTACTCCGGGAGTGATTTGGGTTGATGCCGGACTGGCCTGCAAAACCATTTCACCATGGAGCGGCACGGTCTTGCGGCCATCCATGGGAGAATCGGTCCATGGCATTCAAGGGCGAGCCCTTTTTCCAGAGCGATCAGGTCTCGGGGCGTGGTCTTCGCCACACGCTGCTGCTCCGTCTCTTGAAGTACCTGAAACCCTACTGGGTGGGGCTCCTTGGCCTGCTGGGGCTGATGGTCGCAGGGGCCGCGCTGGAGGTGATGCCATCCCAATTCACCCTTTGGCTCATCAATAGATTCATGGAGACCGGCTCCATGCGCGGCACCGGGCCCCTGGTGGCGGGCTTCGTGGGCGTGCTGGCGGTGGGCTTCATCGTGCAGATGAGCCGCTTCGTGCTGCTGGCCTGGGTGGGGCAGCGGGCCATGCTGGACCTGCGCATGGAACTGTTCTCCCATTTGATGAACCGGTCCACCCACTTCTTCCACCGCAACCCGGTGGGCAGGCTCATGACCCGCGTCACGAGCGACGTGCAGAACCTGAACGAAATGTTCTCATCGGGGTTTGTGGCCATCGTGGGGGATGCCATGTCCCTGCTGGCCATCGTCATCTGGATGTTTTCCAAACACGCTGGACTGGCGGTGGTGGCGCTGGCCATCATGCCGCCGCTGCTGCTGGCCACGGAAATCTTCCGACGCAATGCCGGCGAAGCCTTCCGCGAAACCCAGGGCCGCTATGCCGCCATCCAGGCCTATCTCCAGGAGCAGCTTTCGGGCATCAGCCTGGTGCAGATGAACGCCCGCGAGGCTGACAGCAATGCGGGCTTCAAGCAGCTCAACCGCAGCTATCTTGACGCCTTCCTGCGCACGATTTTCGCTTACGCGGTGTTTTTTCCCGTGGTGGAATTCATCACCTCCGCAACCCTGGCGGCCATCATCTACTACGGCGGCATCAAGCTGGAAATGGGCGCCCTGACCTGGGGCCTGCTCTTCGCGTTCGTGCAGATCTCTGGGCGGTTCTTCCGGCCCATCCGCGAATTGGCCGAGCGCTACAACGTGATGCAGACGGCCATGGCCTCCAGCGAGCGCATCTTCGTGCTGCTCGACAACCGGGATGAGATCCAGGAGGCTGCTGCCCCGCAGCCCGTGAAATTCGAGCGGGAGATCCGGTTCGAGAAGGTTTCCTTCTCCTACGAAGAAGGCGGCCGCAGCGTCGTGAACGAACTGGCCGGCGCCATTCCCAAAGGGCGCCGCATCGCGGTGGTCGGCCACACCGGCGCGGGCAAGAGCACGCTCATCAATCTGCTCATGCGGTTCTACGATGTGAGCGCGGGAAAAATAACCCTGGATGGTGTGGATGTGCGGGAACTCAAGCTCCAAGGCCATCGTGCGCTGTTCGGCCTGGTGCTTCAGGATGTCTTCGTTTTCTCTGGCACGCTGGAAGACAACATTATTTTGGGCCGGCCGCGGGATGAGCAGCGCCTCGCGTCTGTGCTGGAGCAGAGCCAACTCAAGGATCTGGTGGGCCGCCTGCCAATGGGGCTCGAAACGCAGGTCGGCGAGCGCGGCCAGAAGCTCAGCGCCGGCGAGCGGCAGCTGCTGGCCTTCGCACGGATGCTCTACCTGGAGCCGGAAGTCCTGCTGCTGGACGAAGCCACCGCCAACATCGATTCCGAGACCGAGGCCAAGATCCAGGCCGTCATCGAGCACGTGAGCCACCGCCTGACCACCTTCACCATCGCCCACCGCCTGAGCACCATCAAGGAGGCCGACGAGATCTGGGTCATGGACCAGGGCCGCATCATCGAGCGCGGCACCCACGGCAGCCTCATGGACCTGGATGGCCACTATGCCAAGCTCGTGCGGCTGCAGTTCGAGGAGGAGGAAGCGGCGTGAGATCCCAGCATTTCTTTCTCCGCTACCCTCCGCGTGGTGTTTTTGAATGATTAATCTCCCCCCCATCTATCCGATCACCGATTCGCGACGAGTTGAATCTTTGTCGGAGCAAATCAAGGCCTTCGGCAAAGCGGGCTTTTCCCTCGTACAATTCCGGGGCAAGCCAGTGGATTCGAAGGCGCAATATGAAGAACTGATATCCGCGCTGCGGCAGTCCTTCGACAATGGCGGCTGGCCATTGATCTGCGTGAATGACCGTGCGGACCTGGCAGTGCTGGCGGCTCAGGAGGGGTTGGCGCCCTGGGGCCTGCATCTTGGCCAGCTGGACTTGCCGCCTTCGGAGCCGCTCCGACTGCCTGGCCTGGAGCAGGTTCACATCGGCACTTCCACGCACAATGAATCTGAGTGGGCCGCGGTAGAATCGGTCTGCGACCACGCGGGTGTCGGACCTTTCCGGGATACGGCCACCAAGTCCGATCATGCGGCGCCCATCATGTTGGATGGACTTCGCCGTGGGTGCGAGGTGCTGCGATCCAAGGGCGTCGCCCCCATCGCCATCGGGGGCATCGGCAGAGACGACTTTGATGAAGTGTTCGCGGCGGGCGCGGAATGCGTGGCGGTCATCAGCGAGCTGGACCGGACCGATCCTGTTGAGCTTGCCTGGGCGGCGCAAGCAGCGCGGTGGCGGGCGAGACCTCCATTCCGGCGCGGCCAGGGCGTCGCCCTGGCGGGCAGCAGCGGCAGCGGGAAATCCACCATCTCCGCCAACCTGGGACCGTGCCTGCGGCTGCCGGTGCTGGATCTGGATGCACTGGTCGAAAAACAAACGGGCCGATCCATTTCGGATATTTTCAATGCACAAGGCGAAGCCGAATTCCGCCGTTTGGAAGTCGAGATCCTGCATTCCAATCTGGACATGCCGTCGGTGGTGGCTTTGGGCGGCGGAGCCTGGGCGAGCCCGGAGATCCGGGACGCCCTCATCGCTTCGGGCTTTGCAGTGCTTTGGATCGCGGAGACACCGCAAGTCTGCTGGGCCCGCATCGCGGCCGACCCAACCCGGCCTCTGGCGAAAGACCGTGAAGGGTTTTTTCGGCGCCATCGGATGCGCATGCACGACTGGTGCGGGCTGGAGGTGGTCCTGCCCCTGGGCCATGAGGCCGGGGAAATCGCGAAAACGGTGGCGGTCGCGTTAGACTGATCAACCTGCCCATGGACATCATCCTTTCCGACCTGCACTCCAACCTGCAAGCCCTGCGGGTGGTGCTGCGTTATGCCAAGCGGCGGGCGGTGAGCCGCTTTGCGATCCTGGGGGACCTGGTGGGGTATGGTGCCCAGCCGAATCAGGTCCTGGATCTGGTGCGGGAGTTGAAACCACGGATCAGCGTGCGTGGAAACCATGACAAGGTCTGCGCGGGGCTGGAACCGGCAATGGCCTTCAGCGGCCCGGCCCGGGGCTCGGCAGATTGGACCCAGGACCGGCTTTCCCGGGAGAACATGCATTTTCTGGAATCTCTTCCCGTGGGCCCTTTGGCGGTGGGCGAGGACTATGTGCTGGCCCATGGTTCTCCCATGGATGAGGACGCCTACCTGCTGCATCCCCGGGATGCGCTTTTGGCCTTTGATTGTTTCGAGGGGCAGATCTGCTTTTTTGGCCACACCCACCTGCCGGGCAGTTTCGAGCTGGATGAAGAGGCCCATCAACTCACCTGGATGACTTTCCAGGATGGCGAGTGGTTCAGCCTTCGCGAGGGCTGCCGTTACCTGGTGAACCCGGGCTCCGTGGGCCAGCCGAGGGACCGGGATCCGCGCCTTTCCTTCATGACCTTTGATCCTGCCAAACGCCGCCTACGGCTGCATCGCCTGGATTATGACCACAAGGGCGCGGCCCGGGCCATCCGGCAGGCCGGTCTTCACGCGCACCTAGCGGATCGGCTTGCTTACGGAATATGAGGACTGGTTCACCGGATTCATGAGCGGATTTGGCTAGATTTTCGAGGACTGATATGAGCGAACCGATTTTCCCCAGCGATGAAGAACTGGAAACCATGCTTCGGGAGGCCAAGGATCTGAAGGCCTCGTTGAGCCTGCGCGCCATGGGCACCAACCGCATGTTGGGGGATTTGCGTCTGGGGGGCATCGAACCCGGCGTGGCCATGCATTTGATGGGTGCCAACCGGCGCGACCAGTTGCCCGAGGAAGGAACCATGGTGACGCTTTCCATCATCCTGGGCGACCAGGTGGTATCCCTGGACAGCCCGGTGCTGACCCCCCTGGTGGCCGCCGAGGGGGACACGCTGTTCCCGCCGGTCCTCCGCATCGCATGGCCCACCAGGGGCATCGAACTCAAACGCCGCCGGGACATGCGGATGGCCTCGCCCGATCAAGCGCCGCTGGCGGGCACCCTCAAGGCCCTGGAGCAATCCTGGGAAGTGAAGGTGCTGAACCTGACGGAGACCGGGATGGGCCTGGCGCTTCCGGCATCGGCAAATCTCCCCTTGCGGCAGAAGGTCCAGGTGCAGACCACCCTTCCCGGGGGCGCCTTGTTCAGTTGCCACGGCGAGATCCGCCACCTGATGCACATGGAAGGCGATCCACTGCCAACCCGGGCCGGCGTGGTGTTTTGGGGGCAGCCCGGAGAGGGGCAGGAGGCCCTGCGCCGATTCATACAGGACCGCCGAACGGACCGTTCCCAGAACCTGCGGGTGCCCGAAGAACTGGATTGAAGGCGGCTCGCATTCGAACAACGAAAGAAAAAGAATTCACCGCCAAGACGCCAAGAACGCCAAGAAAAGCCAATAGGAAGGGTTTTCGGTCGAGCTAGTTAAGTAGGACACGACTGGATTCCATCGGATAAA
>JANXQX010000266.1 GCA_025353305.1 Holophagaceae bacterium | reverse complement strand
TCCAGCTCCAGCCTTTTCATCTTCTCCAGGAAGGTGGTGCGTTTCAGGCCCAGCAGTTCCGCGGCTCTTTTCTTGTTGCCGCGGGTGATGGCGAGGCTCTGGAGCATCAGGTTCCGCTCGACTTCGGAGACCACATGGTTCAGATCCAGGCCATCCGGGGGGATGTCTAGGTATCCGGGGGATTCCGGTCCCGTGGTACCCGTGGGGAGCGTTTCCGCCTGCGGACCGGGAGCCGAGCGCTGGAAGGGTTCCTCCACCAGCACTTCGCCCTCGGGCAGCCGATCCATCAGGAAGGTGAAATCCTGCCGGGTCAGGACGGGGCGTGTTCCCGCCAGGATCACCGCCCGCTCGATGGCATTCTCCAGTTGGCGCACGTTGCCGGGCCAGGGCAAGGCCATGAGCAGGGGGTCTACCGAAGGGTGCAGGGCCTTGGGGTAGAGGCCATGCTCCCGGGCCTTGCGGTTCAGGAAATGCTGGGCCAGGAAGGGCACTTCCTCGCGCCTATCGCGGAGCGGAGGCATCTGGATGGGCACCACATCCAAGCGGTAGAAAAGGTCCTCCCTGAAGCTGCCGTCCTGCACTTTTCCCCATAGATCCGAATTGGTGGCGACCACCAGTCGCACGTCCACTTTCACGGGGGGGCCACCGCCCAGGGGTTGGACCTCCCGCTCCTGGATCACACGCAGCAGCCGGACCTGCGCCAGGAGCGGCATGGTGCCCACTTCATCCAGGAACAGCGTGCCGCCATTGGCTTCCCTGAATTTTCCCGGCGTGTCTTTGCGCGCATCGGTGAACGCGCCCTTGTTGTACCCGAAGAGTTCCGATTCCACCAGATTTTCGGGGATGGCGCCGCAGTGAACGGCCACGAAGGGCTGCTCACGGTCTTCGCTCAATTGGTGGATGGCCCGGGCGATGACTTCCTTGCCGCTGCCGCTTTCCCCACTGAGCAGAACGGTCGCTCGCGTGGCCGCCGCGGCCCGTGCGCGCGCCACCACCGCGGCCATGGCGGGGCTGAAACCCACGAGCCCAAGCGCAAGGGCCTGGGTGGCCGTGAACGGAACCAACGGGCTACTCAACGGCCTCAAGCCCCCTTGAGGAATTTCTGCGTTCAGCAGGCTCCATCGCACCGAACCCAACCGGCCCCAAGCGGCCAGGGCCGGCGGCGTCAAGGGAGGCGCCGCTGGATTCCGGAGCAGCAGAATGGGCAGGGCGCCAACCTCACTGAGCAGACGCAACAGGGAAGCAGGCGGCTCAATGCCGGAAGCGCTGATGGCCCAGAGATCCGTGTTGCGGGGCGGCAGGGCCGGGGAGGCACCGCGATCCACGCTGATCTCCCAGGCCGCGGCCCACGCGTTTTCCAGCCCTTCGCTGGACTCGCCCAGGGTGGACCAGTGAAGTCGATTCAATGCAGCCATCGGGATTCCAGTTTCTCGTTTCCATAGAGCCTAGCGTGGCTGAAGCAGAATCAAACTCACATTTCCGATTTTCGATTGACGATTTTCGATTGGTGATCGGTCCTCTTGCCGCCCCCAATCGACAATCGCCAATCAACAATCGACAATTGGATCCTTGGGGGTTCCATGTCGCTGCTCGAATCAACCATGGCGGACCTGGGACAGCCTTGCCCGGACTTCGCGCTTCCCGGCGTGGATGGAAAGGTCTGGCATCGGGCTGATTTCCGCGCACCGGTGTTGCTGGTGGTGGTCACGTGCAACCACTGCCCCTATGTGCAAGCCGTGGACGGCCGCATCAACGCGCTGGCCAAAGCGTTCACCGGACGCTGCGATGTGGTGGGCATCAGCGCCAATGATGCCGAGGCCTATCCCGAAGACAGCTTCGAGGCCATGCGTTCGCGGGCCCGCACCCTTGGCTTCGTCTTCCCCTACCTGCACGATGAGTCCCAAGCGATTGCCAAGGCGCTCGGCGCGGTCTGCACACCCGATTTCTTCCTCTATGACGGAAATAGGAAACTACGCTATCGCGGACGGTTCGACGACAACTGGAAGGACGCAGCCCGGGTCAACCGTGAGGAACTTCGAATGGCCATCGAGGCACTGCTTTCAGGTCAACCGGTCCCGGAACCCCAACGCCCTTCCATGGGCTGTTCGATCAAGTGGAAGTGAGATTCATGCGCACTCCTTGCCTTATCGTTATGGCCGGTGTTGCGCTGCCCCTGGCGGCGCAGTGGGATGTCCGATTGGAAATTCCGTTCCCGAAAGGCCAGAGCTTGCCCCAGACCTTGCTCTCCGGCACCGCGCAGCTTGTTTCCGGAGACCTGGATTCAGGCCGGGGCGGCATCGCCACGCTGAGCAGGCGGGTGTGGGCATTTGGTCCGGTGGTCCGGCTTGAAGGCGGGCTGGAGCTTGCCCAGTGGAAAGCCGATGGCGTGGTGCTCCATGGCTCTGTTCAACAACCTTCAACGCTTAAACAGTCGGGCCTCGGTGTGGGCCTGCAAGCCCAATTCTGGATCCCCTTCACGGGCCTCGCGGGCGAATTCGGCCTCGTCGAACGATTCCAGAATTACAAATATTCCACCCAGGGTTTTTCGAATGATAGGAACCTCGCGCGCACCTGGATCCGGGTGGGAGCCCGGTGGCGCCTGCCCTTCCCGGGCGTCCATCCCTACCTGGCCGCCAGCTACCAGCAGCCCATCACCAAGGACAACCCCGTGAAGCTCGGCTCGGTGGCGGATCTGGCCACCTACCTGGGCGCCCAGGGCACAGGCCAGGAGTTCGACCGGATGTGGACGTTCGGCGTGGGCGTCGCGTTCTGAGGTTCGCGAACCCTTCAACAAAAAAGGGGCCTGGCGGTTGCCAGGCCTCTTATCGTATCGGTCGAGTGCAGGCTCATAGCAATATGCATTCAAAGGATTGGGAACCACAGATTTCACAGATTCCACAGATTCATCATGTGCGTGCTTCGCGGATGGAATTCAGGTGGCCCGGCGATGGACTCGCGCTTTAGTGGCCGTTGCGTGGTGGCCTGCGCTTTTCTGGCCAGCAGGTTACGGCCACTTATGCCGGACGTAGGACGACCCGTGTGATCCACGCCGGGCCACCCGAATTTGCGGGCTGGAAGGCCGCAGGCGCTGCGCGCCCCGCGAAGCGATTTTGGGCCGGAACAATCAAATGTGGAGCAACCTGTCTCGATCTTTTTGGATCTTTAATCCGTGTGAATCTGTGGTTGATTTTTTACTTTTTTAAACGCGACTTGGTATCAGTAGCCAGCGACCTGGAAATCATCGAAGTTGACGCGGCGCGTGGTGCCGTCGGTCTTGCGGATCTCGAACCGGATCGCACCCGGGATGTTCAGGGTGAAGCTGGCGGTCGAAAGCGCGCTTGATGAGGTTGTCACCGCGCTGCCCGCTTGAGTCCAGGTGCCGCCGCTGTTCGTGGAGTACCAGAGGCCCCAGGTGGAGCTGGCGTCGCTGCCGTACACGGCGTGCTTAACGGACACGGTCTTCGCTCCGGTCGCCCAGTTGAACAGCATCGTCAGCTTGCCGCTGTTGCGCATGCGGACGCTCTGGGTCCCGGACTTGGGATCGCTGGCGGTGTTGCCCAGCAAGGCATCGTTGAGGGTCCAGGCCCCCGATGTGAAGGTCACATTGCCCGTGGCGTACGAGGCTTTGGCCCCGGTCTCGAAGCCTTCGCTGAAGCTGCTGCCCGTGCTCGCGGGATTCACGGTGATCTTGCGTGTAGCCGCTGCGGAGACCCCGGTGTTGTCGGTCACCGTGAAGGTGGCGGTATAGGAAACCGCCGTGGAACCGGTATTGGTGTACGTGTGGCTCACGGAGGTGCCCGTCGCGGTGGCGCCATCACCGAAGGTCCAGGCGTAGCTCAGCGTCGCGGTGGCGCTGGAATCAGTGCCGCTGCCCGCGAAGGCCACCGCGGCGCCGCTATTGATCGTGACATTGCCGCTGGGGGTGGTCAGGTTCGCGGTCACGGTGTTGCCGGCGGGAATGGTCACGGTGATGAGGCGGGTGGCGGAACTGGAAAGGCTCAGGGCGTTCGTGGCGGTGAAGGTGACTGTGTAGGTGCCGGCGCTCATGTAGGCGTGGCCATTGGGACCGAGGCCGGTTCCGGTGGTTCCATCGCCGTAATTCCAGCTGTAGGTCAGGGGGCTGCCCGCAGGATCCGTGGCCGTGGCCTGGAACGTGACGGTGTTGCCGACGGTGGTGGAGATGTTGGAGGCCGGGGCGGTGATGCCCACCACCGGAGGCTTGGCAGTGGCAGTCCCGGCCAGGTACTGGATGGCGTTCAGGAAAAAGGCCCGGTTGCTGTTGAGCGTGTAGCTGTTGTGGAGGCTCTTCCCGGAGGTGGTGGTGGTGCCATCGTCGGCCGGAGAGCTGTCCCCCATGGCCACTACCCGGCCATTGCCCAGGGTTGAGGTCGCGATGAAGTAGTCGCTGGAGGGATCGCCGGAGACCTGGGTGGAAAGAATGCCTTGGGCCGAGGGATTATTCGCGGTGTTGACGCTGATGTAGGAGAAGGAATGGAAATCCTGCATCGAAAGCGTGCCGTTGGGCCCACGGATGATGGCGGTGGTGGCCGGATTGACCGTGGTGGCGTAGGCGGTGCTGGTGGTGTTGGCGCTGGCGTCTCCTGGGCCGTGGCCAATGATCCAGGTGAAGCCAAACCCGTTATTGGCTACGCCGTTATTGGTCGCCAGATCGTTGAAAACGGTGTAGGCGTCGGTGGAACCAGGTACCGAGCCCGAAACGCGGGAGGCCCCCTGGTGGTTGCCCATGAGGAAAAGGCCGCCACCATTCTGGACGAACTTCACGATGGCTGTTTTTTCCGCGGCCGTGAAGTAGGTGTAGCACTCGGGGATGAAGAAGACGCCGTAATTGGAAAGATCCTGGGTATTGGTGCTATCGCCGAAGCTGATCCGGCCGCCGGCCGCCGGGAGCGTCTGGACGGTGTAGCCCTTGGTGTAGAGATCGTAGGCCAATGCGCTGATGCCGCCATTCCAATCGGTCTCCTTGGTGGGATTGGCGGGTGAGGGATCGGGCTCATGGCCGCTGCAGATGACCCACTCAGCGGATACCCCGCCTTCTTCGTGGTGGGTGTGGTCGAACAGCACTTTCTTGGACGCTTGGGCCGACAAGGGCAGCGCAAGTCCAAGCACGAGCAAGGCGACGAAACGGCAACGCGCGATGAGCTTCATGGCAGATCTCCAAGGAATGGTTGAAAAAGGGATGATGAGCCATTAGATCTGTGCATCCGGTGAATTGCTTGTGAATTCCATCGTCTTAACAACAATTAACAATTCTGAAGAATGCTTAATGGGAACCCCATGGACTCAACAGGGCAAACTATCTCCATGCTCATCCCTTGCTTGCTGATCTCACTCGCCCACCCAGCGCAGCTTCCGGCAACCGCAACCCCGGTCCTGAAGGTTGAAGGCACGCCTCTGGCGAAGCCCGCGCCGAACTACCGTTTCGTGGTGACACCGGACAACATCCAGCACCTGGGCAGTGTCGGCCCCAAGGAAGTGCGAACGCTGGCCTGGGAGTTGAAGAACACCAGTGGCCAGCCCATCTCCTTCCGGGTGCTGGATACAGCCCCGGGCGTGCGGGTTCCCGAAGGCCCGTTCCTGAAGCCCTGGCAACCGGGTGAATCGCGAAAAATCGAAGTCACCTCGGATCCTTCCGACTTCCTGGCCTACCAGCGCCCCGCCGTGCGGCTTGAGCCCGACGACCCATCCCAGCCGCGCTACATCCTGCGCTGGGACATGACCGTGCGCCCGGAATTGGCCGTGGACGCGGTCAACAAGAGCTTCGGCGAAGTGGCCCCCCACGAAAGCCCGCTGCTCGTCTACACCTTCACCCGCGAAGGCGGCGGCCTGGCCAAAATCAACCTGGAGAGCAAGCTTCCGGACTACCTGGAAGCCGAAGTCACCGCCGAGGGGCAGAAGGCCTCGCTTCAGTTGACCTTGCGTCCTTCAAAACTGAAACCCGGAATGCAGGGGGGCCTCGAACTACTGAAGGTCTCGACCAATGCGCCGAAGCAGCCAGCTTTCGATCTTACGCTGGCCTGGAAACTGAAGCTGGCCATTCTCGCGATTCCCAGCCGCGTGGTGTGGGATGACCCTAAGATCCGCAGCTTCGATTTGGAATTGAAATCGCGGGATGGCAAACCCTTCCGCATTCTCGAAGCCCGCATCGAAGGCCCCAAAGACAGGCAGGGGAGTGCCCTTTTCACCCATGGCGCGTTGCCCGTGGAAGCCACGCCGTCCCATACGATCAAGCTCCAGTGCACGGCGGACCTGGAGTCCAAAGGCATGCTCCTGCTCACCTGCAGCGGCCTGGACGCGCCCCTTCAGATTCCCCTCACCTGGCTCCCGCCCAAAGGCGCACACGAAGCGCCAGAGCAAGGCAACGGTGCTGCGGACAAAGGCAAAGCGCCGAAAGCCCATTGAAACGAACGCCGGCTCAAATGGCGGGCTTCAGCGCTTTTCCTTCTTCATTTCTTGCGGCGCAGCCACGTTCAGGATGATCTTGCCCGCCTTGCCGTCGCGCAGGACGTCGAATACCACCGCGCCCTTTGGCGGTTCCACTTCAAGCAAGTCGAAGAGCTGCACGCCGTTCTGGATGGGCGTGCCCTGGTAGGTCAAAAGGACGTCGCCGGGGGCGACCACGTGGCCTTCCCGGTTCAACTGGAGCGGCCGCAGGCCCGCCAAGGCCGCGGGGCTGCCTTCTTCCACATCGCTCACCATGACCCCCTGGGTGACACCCATCGCGCGGGCGTAGGCTGGGATGAGGGCCGTGAAGCCCAGGTACACAGGCTCCAACTGGCCCCGGGCGATGAGCAGGGGCACCACGCGGTTCAAGGTATCCACGGGAATGGCAAAGCCAATACCGGCGCGGCTTCCTGGGCCTATTACCGAAGTATTCATGCCGATCAGGCGGCCCGCGCTATCCAGCAGCGGCCCACCGGAATTACCTGGGTTGATGGCCGCGTCGGTCTGGATGACCCCCCGGATGGCGTTTCCGAGGCTTGATGAAATTTCCCGGTTCAAGGCCGAGACCACGCCGCTGGTAAGGGTATGGTCCAGACCGTAGGGATTGCCGATGGCGAAAGTCGATTGGCCCACCAGCAGCTCGGTGGACTTGCCCAGCGGCAATGGTTTCAGGCGATCGAGCGGCGCGAATACCTGCAGCACGGCGATGTCGTAACTCAGACTGCGGCCGATGACCTGGGCCTTGTAGGTCTTGCCATCGGCAAGGGTCACGTTCAACACGTCGGCCTCATCCGTGGGGCCGCGGCCTTTGACCGCATCTGTGTTGACCACATGCTGATTGGTCACCACGTGGCCCTGGTCGTCCCACACAAAGCCGGTGCCGGTCCCCGCCGGTGCGTCCTCCATTTTGGGA
>JANXQX010000242.1 GCA_025353305.1 Holophagaceae bacterium | reverse complement strand
GCCTTGGGCTGCACCGTGGTGTCCACAATCACTTTTTCGATGCTCCGTTCGGTGATCGTCTTGGTGCGCTTGCCCGCATCAATCGTGAGCTTCAGCAGCTTCTCGCAGCCTGCTTCGCCGATGCGTTTGCGCCACTTCGTCATCTGACTGGGGTTGATCGGCAACTTGTGCTGGAAATATTCCTCACCGCAAAAGTCCTGGTCATAAGGATTCTGCACCCAGTGCCGCACGACTTCCTCGTCGGAGAGCGCATAGACGTGCTTGAGGAAATGCAAGCCCGCCATCAACCGGATGGGCACGCCGGGGCGGCCATTATCCGGGCAATACAGCTTGCCGAACTCGGCCTCCAATGCGGCCCAATCGATCACTGAAGCGAGACGGTAGAGCTCTTGTGAAGGATCCAGTACCATCTCCAAGCTCCACCCGACCGAAGTTTTTATTAAAATTAGATGAAGAACCGCGCCACTGCTGGGAAAAATTGATATGTTGATGCAAAAATGTAGTCATGGAGTTTTCAAAAATTATCTTGCGCCAATCAGTCCGAGGATTATCTTTGCCCAAACAAAAGAGAAAAGGCAATGTAGCCAGCTAGAAGCATGTAGTTCATTCGTAATTACTGTGTATAAATTGGTTGGTCACAAAGCTCTTAAAAACTTCGGACCCGATCATGGGCTGTTCCTGAGTCGTCCTTTTCGTGATCGGCTTCATGCGAAATCCACCAGAAAACGGGGGGTCTCCCCCTACTATCTGGTGGGTTTTATAACGTAAATGTCCCCGCAAATATTTGACGATGCTTGATCTATGGGTTGTTCAGCGCCGACTAATCCGGCCACTTTCGCTTCCTGATCATCAGTAAATACGACTACGTGACTGGGCAAGAAATTAGTAAATGCAAAGCTAAAGCCATATTTTTTAGACACCTGAAAACTCGGCCCTTGCCCCCAATCTTATCTTCTGGGACAAGTTTGGAAACTGTTCGATAGCGTCTTGGTGCAACAGTCTTTGGGCTCGTGCAACTACAAATGAATAAGACCAGAACAATCCAGTACCAATAATGAAAGTTTCGAAAGCTCATGGAGCGCCCAAATGAACAAAGTTAACAAACCCAACCGAGGGCAATCTGCACCCACTTTTCGAATTCTAACAGTGAATTTCTTAATTCGACACCAGCACCCAGTAGGAATCAAAATCAATTGTTAAATTTTTAGGAACAAATCTTGCACTTAATAAACCATAATAATCATATTCAGCCTGATAAGATGTCATATTATTATCTGGTTTTAACTCAAAGAAAAGTGATGTACCCCAAATGCCATCAAGGCCTCTCGTTATACGATAGAGTTTCATCTCCTTGGTGTGCTCCGGGTGGAGAAGCAAGGTGGCATTGATGGTCATGGAGGGAAGCGGCCACTGAGGTAAATGTTTCCACTCCGCCTGGAAGACCATTTGAATGCACTTGCCAAGGAACAATTTCTCGGGATTGAAAGGCAGGCGTTTCCAATGCAGGTGGACTTTGACCTTGCCTGCATAGTCCACAGGGAGACGGCTGGTATCTGCAACAAAGTCGAAATTCGGATACCTTGACAGGGTGGCCCGGCCATCATCCTTAGTGCCTTCTTGAAAAAATGTGGGCCTCAGGTAGGACCATGGGGCACCCAGAATCCCCTGGCCAGGCTCGAAGGCATCAACATAGCACCTCAGCCCACGGAAGGCCTGAATGCGCACCACAGGGTCGCGCCCCAAGTAGGGCCGAAGGTCTGCCACGCCTTCGTTCCCCCGGCCAAGGGTGACCCAGCTTTCCCCATCGTTCACAGTTACCTCAACGTGAACGAACCAGGCTTCTTTCACTTCCCAGCGCAGTTTGTCCCCTGCCTCCTCCCAAATGCGCAGCCGCGGATCGCCGGGGACGTTCCATTCCAGCTTGACCGGAAGGGGCTTGAATCCTGCGCCCAGAACCTTGAACTCGACCACGTCCCCTTTAGTTGCGAAGGGGATCCCAAGATGGGAGGACCACGCCCGCAGCGTGCCCTCAGAGGCCTCCAGCAGAGTAATACCCTTGTTTTGGATCTCTCCTTTGGAATCGGTGAACTCCGCGCGAAGGGGAGAATGCATCGATAGTTGGAACAGATTCGGATCCCACCTAGTCATGTAGGCGAGATCCTTGATGAAGGCTCGGCCTTCAGTGTCCCAGCCACCCATCATAGAAAACCAGCCATCAGATTTGATTTGCTTCATGGCCGCCTTTTCATAGAGCTTTGGCGCGTGGAGCTTGCCGTCTGATGGCCTCGGTTCAGGGAATCCTAGTGCCTGCCCTGGCAGAGATAAAGCAATGGCGAATAGCGCGGTGAGGAAACGGAGGGCAGGAATCATTTTTGAGTGTCTTCCATGATCAATTAGCAACGGTAACTACAACCATCTGGAATTCCCTGGAGTCTTCGGCAGATTCGATACGGATCGTAACGGTCCCTGGGTTTGGCCCTGCAGTGAACCCGCCGTTGCCGTCAAGCGTCCCCTCTGGGGTAACCCCCATCAACGACCATTTAAGGAGATTGGTATACCCCCCCGTAGCCGCCGCATTAATTTTTACGGTTCCACCAGGCTTGACCTGAACCGTTGCTGGGGAATTGAGCGTCACCGAAACCTTCCGAACGAGGATAGTCACCTTGACCGTGTAATAATCAGGATCCGAGGAGCTACCCGTACGAATAGCTAATAGGTTGTGTGTATAGGGTTTTTAAAAGCCTCATTTGGACGGCAGGGATGGATGGTTCCCAGGTCTTGAGCCTGGGTTGGATGAAAAAGTGAGTGCTTGACGGGCGAATTTCGCGTTCCACGGGCTTGGCATGGGTGAGTTCCTGCTT
>JANXQX010000204.1 GCA_025353305.1 Holophagaceae bacterium | reverse complement strand
GCTGGAACAGGAGGCCACGCCCTTCGATTGGTCCGGCCTGCTGTCATCTGACAGCCTGCGCCGCCGGGCCGCGCTGAAACGGCTTGCATCCAGGCTCCCCGGCCGCCCGGGTTTCTATTTCCTCTACAGTTACGTGCTGCGCGGCGGCTTCCTGGATGGAAGGGACGGATTCGTGTTCTGTATGATGAAGACCACGTACCAACGCATGGTCGTGATCAAGAAATTCGAACTGCGGCGCAGGAGGAAGGGTTGATGGCTTATTCGGTCTTGGTGGTCGGCGGTGCCGGGTACATCGGTTCCCACATGTGCCGGATTCTCCAGGACGCTGGACATAAGGTCACGGTTTTCGACAACCTTTCCCGGGGCCACGGTGATGCCGTCGAAGGCTGCGAACTGATCGAAGGCGATATCCGCGCTCCCAAGGATCTGAAGCGATGCCTGGACGGCCGCCACTTCGATCTGGCCATGCACTTCGCGGCCCTGGCCTATGTGGGCGAATCCGTCCTGAATCCAGCAGCCTACTACGACAACAACGTACGGGGATCGCTGGGGCTTTTCGCCGCGCTTATCGAGGCCGGCGTGAAGAACCTGGTCTTCTCGTCCACCTGCGCCACCTACGGCGAAGTGCGGGAAAGGCCCATGACCGAGGCGCATCCCCAGCAGCCGGTGAATCCCTATGGCCGTTCCAAGCTGATGGTGGAGCAGGTGCTCCGCGACTACGCTCCGATCTATGGCCTGAACAGCGTCAGCCTCCGCTACTTCAACGCCGCGGGTTGCGACCCTGCAGGCCGAGTGGGCGAACGCCACGATCCCGAGACCCACTTGATCCCCCTGGTGCTTCGCGAGGCCATGCGGGTGGCCGCGGGCGGCGACCCCGCCGCCACGGGCCTGAAGCTGTTCGGCACCGATCTCGACACGCCGGATGGCACCTGTGTGCGGGACTACGTCCACGTTTCTGATCTATGCGCCGCGCATCTCCTGGCGGCGGAACGCCTGATGGGGTGCGAAACAGCTACGGCCGAAGCCTACAACCTGGGCAGTGGCGATGGCTGCTCCGTACTCCAGGTGATCGAAGCTTGCCGCCGCGTGACGGGAGTCGACATCCGCTTCCAGGCCGAGCCTCGGCGGCCCGGTGATCCGCTCTGGCTGGTGGGCAGCGCCCTGCCCGCTCGCGATGTGCTGGGATGGCAGCCGACATTCACCCGCATCGACGACATCGTCGGCACCGCCTGGCGCTGGATGCTGGCACACGAAGCGACTCAGGCATCCGGAGTGGCCAGATGACCTTCATCCTGGGCCTGAACGCCTTCCATGGAGACTCCGCCGCCTGCCTGATCCAGGACGGGGCCATCCTCGCCGCGGCGGAGGAAGAACGCTTCAGGCGCATCAAGCACTGGGCCGGTTTTCCCAGCGAGGCCATCCGCTGCTGCCTGGCCGAAGCGGGGATCACGTTGTCCGACGTGGACCACGTGGCCATGAACCAGGACTCGAAGGCGAATCTCGGAAAGAAGATCACCTACACGCTCATGAAGCGCCCGGACCTTGCCTTGGTACTGGACCGGATCCGGAACAAACGGGAGCGGGATGGCGTGGAGATCCACCTCGCCCGCGCCTTCCCTGAGACGCCCTTCTGCGGCAAGGTCCACCCTGTCGAGCACCACCTGGCCCACCTTTCTTCGGCGTTCCATGTCTCCCCCTACCGCGAGGCCGTGGCGGTCTCGGTGGATGGCTTCGGCGACTTCGCCAGCGCGGCCTGGGGCGTGGGCCGGGGCACGGCCCTCGATGTGGAGGACCGGGTCTACTTTCCGCACTCGCTCGGCATCTTCTACGAAGCCCTCACCCAGTTCATCGGCTTCCCCTACTACGGCGACGAATACAAGGTCATGGGCCTGGCGCCCTACGGCCAACCCGCCCATCTCGACGCCATGCGGAAGCTCGTGCTTCTGGAGGAGGGTGGCGGCTTCAAGTTGAACCTGGACTACTTCCGCCATCACAAAGAGAAAATTGAGTACGAGTGGGACAACGGCTCGCCCGCGGTGGGTGATCTCTACTCGCCGGCCCTGCTTGATCTGCTCGGTCCCGCGCGAAGCGCCGACGACCCGCTGGAACAGCGCCACAAGGACATCGCCCGCTCCGTGCAAGCCATGTACGAGGAGGCCTTCTTCCACCTCCTCAACCACCTGCATGAGCGCCACCACCTCGATGCCGTGGTCATCGCCGGGGGCTGCGGCATGAACTCCGTGGCCAACGGGAAGGTGACGCTCCGAACCCCTTTCAAGGAGGTCTACATCCAGTCCGCGGCCGGGGATGCCGGCGGTGCCATCGGCGCGGCCTACACCGTGTGGCACGAGCTGGGCGGCGCCCGGGGCCCGGTGATGGACCACGCCTATTGGGGCCCACACTTCGCCGACGAAGCCATCAAAGCCCTGCTTTCCGCGCGCGCCAGTGACATCACAGCCGCGGGCTGCGGAGTCAGCCGGGCCACCGACGAAAATTCGCTTTGTACGGAAGTCGCCCAGGCCGTGGCGGACGGCCAAGTGGTGGGCTGGTTCCAAGGGCGGATGGAATGGGGCCCCCGCGCCCTGGGCAACCGCTCCATCGTTTGCGATCCCCGCCGCGCCGACATGAAGGCCATCCTCAACAGCAAGATCAAGCGCCGGGAATCCTTCCGCCCCTTCGCGCCTTCCGTGCTCCGGGAAAAGGTCCTCGACTGGTTCGAAATCGAAGGCGAAGTTCCGTTCATGATGCAGGTCTACCAGATCCGGGAGGCGCAGCGCGCCAGGATCCCCGCCGTGGTCCACGTGGATGGCTCCGGCCGCCTGCAGACCGTCACCCGCGAGTCCAATCCCCGCTATTACCGCCTCATCGAAGCCTTCGAGGCCCTCAGCGGCGTGCCCATGGTGCTCAATACCTCCTTCAATGAGAATGAGCCCGTGGTCTGCACGCCAACCGAAGCCCTGGATTGCTTTCTCCGCACCAGGATGGACGTGCTCGTGTTGGGTGACTGGATCATGAAACGTGTTTGAATCAATGAAGCTCTTCCGCTTTTTGCGCCCGATGCATCAAAGGGCCTCTGCAACGCGAGCCCCCTGCTGCAACAGCTGTTTTGATGAGAAGCGTCCATGCTGAGTCATCGGGCCAAGGCGGTTTTTTACGCGATTGCCGGCCCTTTCATGAGGGTGAACGGTTTCATTTATCGTCATTTCCGCGCCCCCAGGACGCCAGGATTGAAGGTCCACCTGGGGCCTGGCCAAAAAAATTACATCGAGGGCTGGGTGAACGTGGATGCAAACATGTTCAGTGGCAAATGTGATGTTTGGGCAGGCCCCAGGTGGACCTTCAATCCTGGCGTCCTGGGGGCGCGGAAATGACGATAAATGAAACCGTTCACCCTCATGAAAGGGCCGGCAATCGCG
>JANXQX010000162.1 GCA_025353305.1 Holophagaceae bacterium | reverse complement strand
GCTTCGCGAGGCGCGTAGCGCCTGCGGGCCGAAGGCCCGCAAATTCAGGTAGCCCGGCGCGGATCACACCTAAGCGTGAGTCCGCCGCCGGGCCACCTGAATTTAAGCTGCGAAGCTCGCACATGACGAGTCTCTTTGTGCCCTTTGTGTCTTGGTGGTTCTATTTCTTTGAATGCAACTTGGTATGAGTCAGGGCCCATCGGCGATCAGGATGGCCGGCTGGAAGGGTAGCGCTTCAGCGCCTGAAAAGGATTTCATTCCCCAAACCACGAGGCGGTGGGCGTACGGCCTCCACAATTCAGGCCTCGCGATCACCGCGGCAATGGGTGGGTGGAACATGAGGGCTTCCGGCAGTTCCGCCAGTTCTTCGTCAGTCAACTCCATGGCTTCTTCCAGATCCCATAAAAATCCGCAGCGCGCCTCGTGGCAGTCCGCCCAGAGTTGGAGCACTTCGCTGGGCTCGAAACTGCTGAAGAGCACGCGATCGATTGCGTCTGCAGCGTCCACGGCCGCCAGGGCCTGTTTCCAGCCAGGCTCGCCCTTGAGTTCAACATTGATGAGCTTCGCCGGTAGGTCCAGCACATCGCTCAGGCGCGGCACATCCTCGCCATTCTTCAGCTTGGAAAGTTCGTTCACTTTCAGCTGCCGCAGGATGCCGCCACCCACCGCCGTGCGAGCCAGATCGTCATCATGCAACACACAGCAGACGCCGTCCCGCGTGGGTTGCACGTCCAGCTCGAAGCCATCCATCCCCGCCGCCAGCGCCGCGCGGAAAGCCTCCATGGAATTCTCCAGGTGCTTTGTGGAATAACCCCGATGACCTAGGCGCAATGGTGTTTGGGAGGACATGGGGGCTCCTGCTTCACCCATTGTGGCCGAGTTTGACGAGATTTTCCGTTGACCGGAAACCAAGAATCGGGAAAGGTTTTCCTATGCGCATTGCCCTCAACCCCTCCCCGCTGATCGTGAAGGCATGCTTCACGTCCATCAGCTTCGGCTCGGTTCAGATCAATTCCGCGACGACAATCACGACTACGACCTTCAGGGCGTGGCCGGTCTAGCTTTTCCACTTTCGCTGACCCGGCCCCGCATCTACCGCGGGGCTTTTTGTTTCAGGAACCATATGCGCGTGATGAAATTCGGCGGCACCTCGGTGGCTTCGGCGGCCCGCATCAACGCAGTGGCGGAAATCGTTCGGGAGGCGGCCACCGCAGGCCCCCTGTTGGTGGTGATCTCGGCCATGAGCGGCGTCACGAACCTGCTGAGGGATGGTGTCCAGGCCGCCATTGAGGGCAATGACACCAATCCTTGCCTGGCTCGGTTCTCGGAACTTCACCGTTCCACCGTGGCTGAACTATTTCACCAGGAGAAAGCGCCTTTGGATGCCGAGCTGCGGAGTCTCGAAAGCGATCTTTCGCAATACCTTCAAGGCGTGAAGCTCCTGGGAGAATGCCCACCTGGCGTCATGGCCAGCCTTTACAGCCTGGGCGAGAGGGCCTCCAGCCTGCTTCTGGCCAGATTGCTGAAGGCCCAGGAGCTGGATGCGGCGAAATTCATCTGCACCAACCGGGGTTCTCTCTTCGCAACACCAGATTGGAAAGCCACCGCCCGGGCCTTTGAATTTTTCCGTGAGAACCCGCCCCCATTGTCTGTGATGCCGGGTTTCTTCGGGGCCGATGCCGACGGCAAAACGACCATTCTTGGTCGCGGTGGCTCGGACTATAGCGCGGCCATCGCGGCCTGGGCGCTGGATGCCGACCTGCTGGAGATCTGGACCGACGTGAACGGCATCTACAGTGCCGATCCGCGGCTGGTGCCCGAAGCCTTCACGCTGCCCGAAGTCAGTTTCGAGGAAGCCATGGAGCTCTCCTATTTCGGCGCCAAGGTGCTCCATCCCCAGACCATCCAGCCGGCGAGAGAGAAAGACATCCCCGTGCGTGTCCGCAACACCTTCGCACCTTCGCTGCCAGGGACACTCGTGCATGGAGGCGCCAAGCCATCGCCCCATGGCGCGCGGGGATTGACGTTCCTGGGGGGTGTATCCCTGATCGATGTGAGTGGCCCGGGCATGACCGGGGTCCCTGGAATCGCCGCCCGCGTTTTCCAGGCCATGGCGGCGGCAAACATCTCCGTCATCCTCATCACCCAGGGGTCCAGCGAGTGCGCCATCTCTTTTTCAGTGGTTCAATCCGAGGGCCGGAAGGCAACGGAAGCATTGCAGGCGGCGTTCGTGGCGGAGCTCGCGGCGGGCATGCTGGATCCGATCCAGCAGCGCACTGGCCACGCGATCCTTTCCCTCGTCGGTGACGGCATGAAACATCGCCTCGGCGTCGCGGGCACGTTCTTCGGGGCGCTTGCGGCGGTGGGCGTGAATATTGTGGCCATCGCGCAGGGCAGCAGTGAACGCAATATCTCGGTGGTCATCAGCGAGGGCGACGAGGCCCGGGCCCTCCGGCAGGTCCACGCGGCCTTTTTCCGTTCCCTGCCACAGCTCCAGTTGGTGGTTTGGGGAAAGGGCAACGTCGGTTCAAAACTGCTTCGGGCCATCGCGATCCACCAGGCCAGCCCAAGGCGGAAAGTGGAGCTGAAGCTCTGTGCCGTGGCCAACTCGAAAGTGTTTTCATTCGAAGCGGATGGTCTGCCGGACTGGGAATCCATGGATGACGACAACAGCGCACCGGCCGACCTGGAGGCCTTGCTCAAGGCCGTGGCCAAGGCTCGATTCACGAATCCGGTGTTTGTGGACTGCACCTCCAATGATGAGGTGGCGGAGGCTTATCCAAGCCTGATGGAAGCAGGCCTGCATGTCGTAACCGCCAACAAGAAAGCCAACAGCGCGAGTTTCAAAGCGTACCGGGACCTGCGCCGGGCCTCGGAGATCCTCCAACGCAAGTTCTTGTATGAAACCAACGTTGGCGCAGGTCTTCCCGTCATCGAGACCCTCAGGAATCTGTTGCGGGGTGGCGACCGCGTCATGCGCTTCGACGGCACGCTGTCGGGATCGCTTTCCTTCCTGCTGGGCCTTCTGGATGACGGCGTGGCCTTCTCCGAAAGCGTGCGCATCGCCAAGGACAAGGGTTTCACCGAGCCCGATCCCCGGGATGATCTTTCGGGCCTTGATGTCGCGCGCAAGCTGCTGATCCTGGCGCGCGAAATGGGCGCGGAACTGGAATTGGCGGACATTTCCGTGGAGGGTGTGCTCCCGCCCGATTTTGATGCTTCGGGAAGTGTGGGATCTTTAATGGAGCGGATCCGGTCGCTGGATGAAGGCTTTGCCAAACGCCTGTCGGCCTTGAAAGAGGACGGCCGCGTGCTGCGCCACGTGGCGAGCATCCGGGCCCTGGAGGATGGATTCCAATGTTCCGTCCGCCTTGAAGCCGTGGGGCCGGAGCATCCCCTTCATTCCGTCAAGGGCGGCGAGAATGCCCTGGCCTTCCTCACCGAACACTACCAACCCACGCCGCTGGTGGTCAGGGGTTACGGCGCAGGAGGCGAGGTGACGGCCGCGGGAGTGCTCGCGGATATCCTGAAGATCGCAACCTTCGAAGGGCTCCCGTGAGCATGACCATCCGGGCCTACGCCCCCGCCAGCATCGGCAATTTCGCCGCGGGATTCGACTTGATGGGCGCGGCCCTTGCGCCCCTCGATGGCTCGCTTTGGGGCGACGTGGTGAGTGCCAAAGCCGATTCCAAAACCACCCTTCTCACCACTGGGCCCTATGCGCATCTCATGCCGCCTGACCCGGCGCAAAATCTTGTGCTGCGGGTATTCGGCTTTGTGAAGGATAGCCTGATTTCCAAGGGTCTTTCATGCCCCGAAATGGCTTTCACCCTGGAAAAGAATCTTCCGCGGTCGAGCGGTCTGGGCTCCAGCGCCAGTTCCATCGTGGCGACCCTGGTGGCTTGCCAGATTCTCCTGGGAGAACCATTCACAAGAACGGAACTGTTGCAGATGGCGGGCCGCGCCGAGTCGCTGGTGTCTGGTTCGGTGCATCTGGACAACGTGGCGCCATCACTCCACGGTGGCTTGCTGCTGCTGGTGCCGGGCGAGGACGGCAGCTCCAAGCCCCGCGCTCTGCCCTGGCCTTCGGAGCTGGTGCTAGCCGTGGTGCATCCCCACTTTGAACTATCCACTGAACAGGCGCGGCAAGTGATTCCAACCATGCTTCCGATGACCGAGGTCCTGGCCTTCGCGCAAAATCTGGCTGCATTTATCCACGCACTGCACACCCAGGATCAGGAGATCATCGTGCGCTGCCTGCGTGATGTATTGGCGGAACCCCGTCGCGCGGATCTGGTGCCTGGCTTTCGCGCCGCCCAGAAAGCGGCCATGGCAGCCGGCGCTTTGGGCTGCACGCTATCAGGCTCCGGCCCCTCGGTCTTCGCAGTCGCCGAGGGCCTGGATCACGGCGAAGAAGTCGTGGCGGCCCTTCAATCGGCTTTCAATGCGGTGGGACTCGCCTCCGAGGCCCGGCTTTGCGGTGTGGACCCCTTGGGCGCGCGGGTGCTTGCTTGAAATTCATCAACACACGAAATCCCAACGACACCGCCACCTTCCGTGAAGCCGTGTTGCGTGGCGTGGCCAACGGCGGCGGACTCTGGATGCCGGAAGCCCTGCCCGTGTTCGAAGACTGGGACAGCCTGCTGCAGCTGCGCTGGGTGGAACGCAGCGAGATCATCCTACGCCGGTTCATCGGCGAGGAATTTGACCGGGACGCTTTGTCCGCAGCCATCAGCAGGGCCTTTGACTTCCCCATTCCGTTGGTTCAGGTGCGGCGCGGACTTTATGCTCTCGAACTTTTCCATGGCCCGACTTTGGCATTCAAGGATGTGGGCGCGCGGTTTTTCGCCCTTATCCTGGACCTAGTCCGCGAACCCGGCCAGCCCCTGACCATCCTCACCGCCACCAGCGGAGACACTGGCGCGGCGGTGGCACAGGCCTTCTGGCAACACCCCGCCGTGCGCGTGGTGGTGCTCTATCCCAAGGGCGGCGTGTCGGAGCTGCAGGAGCGGCAGTTCAGCACCCTTGGCGACAACGTGGCCGCGCTCGCAGTGGAAGGATCCTTCGACGACTGCCAGGCGCTGGTGAAGGAATGCTTCAACGACCCGGAGCTGTCGGCCCGCCACGGCCTCACGTCCGCGAACTCCATCAACGTGGCGCGCCTGCTGCCCCAGATGCTCTATTACGCCGAGGCTGTTTCCCAGCTTCACAAGCAGGATGTGCGGGATGGCATCGTCATCGCCGTGCCCTCGGGCAATTTTGGCAATCTCTGCGCGGGACTCATGGCAAAGCAGACGGGCCTGCCGTTACGCGCGTTCGTCGCCGCCACCAACGCCAATGCCACGGTGCCCCGCTACCTAGACAGCGGCGAATACCGGCCGCAATCGAGCGTCGCCACCCTCTCCAATGCCATGGATGTGGGCGCGCCCAACAACTGGGAACGCATCCAGCACCTTTTCGGCGGCGACCTCCATTCGCTCCGCCATGCCCTGCGCTGGGGTTTCAAGGACGATGGCGAGACCAAGCGCTCCATTCGCGAGTTGATGAGCATGGGTTATCTCGCGGACCCCCACGCCGCGGTGGCCTACGCCGTGCTGGAAGATCGCCTGGGTCTGTCCGAAACCGGCGTTTTCCTGGGCACCGCGCACCCCGCCAAGTTCCTGCCCGTCTACGAACCCATGGGCATTGCTGTCCCGATTCCCGAGGCTCTCCAGGCCTTGCGGGATCGCCCGATAGTGTCGAAGGCGATCCCCAATGACCTGGCAGCTGTCCATCAGGCGCTTGATACGAGTTTGCATTCGAAAAAATAAAAGGGTCTTCGGGAAATCGTGTGGGTAAATCATAGGGTGTAACCCGCCAATAAGCTTTGTGGGTGTTGGCATTCAGCCATTTCACAGAGGCTTTTGATTTGGCATGATGTTCCGATGCCTACCCCGTCGAAGCGAAAACGCCTTCTGGACACGTACCGGTTTGCCGAATTCCGGCCTGTCGAACCGCTGCGCGGGGTCTTCGGCGATCCGAAGGCACGCGTGATCGCCCTTGTCCGGCGCTCAAAAAAACGACCTGCGGGTGCTGCGGGCGAGCGCACTCGGGCTGGTACGACCGGCGAGTTCGGCGGGTCCGCGATCTGTCCTGCGGCGACACGCGCATCTACCTGGAGGTCGAGGTGCGGCGCGTGCAGTGCCGAAGCTGCGGCAAAGTGAAAACCGAGCGGCTGGAGTTCCTAGCGGACAATCCGTTCTATACGAAACGCTTTGCCCATTATGTGGGGCGGCGCTGTCGGCAGGCGACGATCAAGGATATTGCCAGCGAGCTCAAGCTTGATTGGGATACGGTCAAGACGCTGGAAAAGCAGTACATGCGAGAGCAACTGGCCCGT
>JANXQX010000117.1 GCA_025353305.1 Holophagaceae bacterium | reverse complement strand
TCACGCCACGGCCGCCTGTGCCGCCGAGAGCTTTTCCCGAGTGCTTGCGGGCATCGATTCCCAGATGCTGCGCAGCCTGACCTACGACCAGGGACGGGAGATGGCGGCCCATGAGCTTATCAGTCGAGACACCGGCATGACGGTCTACTTCGCCCACCCCCACAGCCCGTGGGAACGCGGCATCAACGAGAATACCAATGGCCTGCTCCGCGACTACTTGCCCAAGGGCTCAGACCTGAGCGTCTACACCCAGGATGAACTCGATACCATCGCCTGGACCCTGAATGTCCGCCCGAGGAAATCCCTCGGGTGGAAATGCCCCGCAGAGCTTTTCCTTCCAGAAGGCGCTTTTGATTTCCAGGCCTTCTGGTCAAATCCACCTAAGCCTGTTGCACTTGGAACTTGAAACCGCCTCGCTATTCATTACCGCCAGAGTGCTGGCCATAGATCCTTCGCAGGAGCCACTCCCACAACCAAGCTGGCAATACCGGCTTAATCCTCCTTGCCCAGAACGCATCCCGCCCAACGACTACTCTACGCGGTGGGTCTCGGGCGCATAGGGCTCGGACAATTCGCGCAGCGCAATCTTCCACGTCGTTGGACCACCTCCCGCTTGGACCATCTGGACGGTTCATGCTGTCCTTCTTGAGTAGTTGCTGGCGCGGTCTGCCTTTCAATCGATCCGGCAAGTCGTCCCAATTCCCCGCAAGATTCTCACTGGATCTACTCCTGACGGAGCCGTGCTCCACGAGGACGACCTTAACCTCACGACCTATCTCTAAGCGCAGAGTCTCCGTCAGTGCTACTACTGCGTGTTTACTGGCGCTGTAAGTCCCCGCTAAAGGAATCGAAAAACGACCCAGCATAGACACTACCTGGATGATGCGGCCCTCGCCCTTCTCTGCATTATTTCGGATGAGAGGAAGAAATGCGCTGGTGATGGTATGCAGGCCCACCACGTTGGTCTCTAGCTCAGCTCTCAGTTCCTCAGGTCGCAGCGACTCTAGGAGGCCCACTTGGCCGTGACCGGAATAGTTGATTAGTGCCACGAGCCGAAGATCCGAGCAGCCCGTCAAAGTATCTTGAATAGTAGCGGGCCGTGTCACGTCAAGTGCTTTTCGGTAAAGATCAACTCCTGAAGCAAGACCGTCTAATTCACTGAGCTGCCGGGCCGTGGCCACCACACACCAACCTGCCTCGCGGCAGTGATGTACCAAAGCACGTCCTATCCCGCTGGAACAGTCTGTGATCAGCACCCAACGCTCTGGATTGGAACCGGGCTTGTTGAGAGTTCCAGAATTCCCCGTCATAAATTTCCCGCATTAGAGACTGGGCCGTTGGTATAGGCCGCAAAATTACGAGCCTGAAGCCCGAAAAGGTCTAAAGCCAAGATGGGGATGATCATGCGGCCTCAGTCGAATGCTTAAGTACCAGAACTGACTCTAGTATTTTTCTAAGAAAAACCACGAAAGGTATCGTCAGTTAGAGGCCATCAGTTTGTTAAAAATGACGTAGTCACCCATGGCGCGAGCGATGTATTGGCGAGTAGAGAAAATCGGGATGCTCTCCACACGCTGAATGGTTTGAAGTGGGCCGGTTCCGTTAGACAACATGGCCTCTTCAGCAGCACGCCAAGTTTTGGCCCTGCCTTCACCAGCGTGGTAGCCCGCCAGAATGTAAGCATATCGAACGTCCTTGGGAGCAGCTTCCAATCCGGCAGTTTTGATGACCTGTTTGAAATAGCGTAAGCCACCATGAATGTTCGTCATGGGGTCCCTGATGTCTGACTGACTCCCCATCATTTTCGTAAATGTAGGTTTCAGGAGTTGCATGAAACCGAAGGCATCTGAGTTGGATGTGGCCGATGGTTGGAAAAGGCTTTCATTTTTTATTACCGCCAAGACGAAGGAGGCCTCAACTTGCCCCTGTAGTCCTTCCTCCTGAATGGCTTTTTCGATGGTCGCTTTCAGGGATAGGGGATAAAGATAGGCCAAGTTGTCCGAGGTACATTTGCGCTCTGTGGCCAAGTAACGGCTCACTAAGTCCTCTTGCCCGGCCATGTGAGCAGCCTTCAAGAAGATTTCAGACTGCGTCACGGGGTCCGCCTGCGCCAGAATTAGGTCATACCTCCCTTTATCCACCAGTGGCTGGACGCTAGCTTCCCATGAGCGATCAACGGGTTTCACCTTGGCCGACTCTGGTTGGGAAGTGAATAGAGTTATGTCTCCAGGAACTTTTAAGCGTCCTGATGCGAGATCTGATTGCTTGCCCAGACCACTGAGCATGAAAACCGCATGGCCCGTGTACCAAGAATCGGGAAATTTCTGAACAAGAGATGATGCATACCCTGAGGCAATGTCTGACTGGCCTTGTGAGAGTGAATCCACAGCACGAAGCCAAAGCAGGTCTGAAATTCGCTCGCTGTCCTGAATAAGTAACCAAGGCTTTGAGGCGTCAGATGTTGTTTGGGTTCCTTGAATGGCCTTGTCCACAAGATCACTGCCGACTGGGATCCAGCCCTTCGTAACTCCGTGGAAGACGGCTGCAGCGAACATGTCGGTGTTCTGGAACGATTCCAACGCTGTTGCTTCCGATCCGAGCCGTTTAATGGTCATCAAGGCCCACAGACGTTCTGCTGCCGGAAGGGATCGGTCATTGATAATGTCAGCGGTAGGCTTTCGGGTGCCCTCCTCCATCTCTATCAACCGAAGGAACGAGGCTTTCTGCGTAGCATCTGGAGGGAAGTTTGATGCCTGAATCGCAGAACGGGCAGTGCTGTACTCCTTTTGTTGAATCATTTGAGTCAATAGGCGAGAACATGTTTGGGGGTCGTCTCGTGGGAGAGTATTTGAGGAGAGATAGGCCTTCTGATAATCGGTTCTGGCCTTCTTCCAAGTGAGAGTATCCGCGGTATAGGTTATGGCTGTGGCTTGACGCAGCAGTGCTGGCAAAAAGATTTTCTGGGATGCCAATTTAGTGATGGCGCCAGCCAGAAATACATCTGGAACCTTGTACAGATCCGTTTTAGCCAGTTCCTGAGATGAAACATTAGGGCGAGAACCAACCAGGGCCTGCATCCATTCTGGCCAATCTGCTTGGGCTTGAAGTGGGACAAAACCACCTGAAATCATTCCACCTTTCAAGTACCACTCGGGCATTGCTGTGAGAATTGTGCTGTTGGCATTTATGGGTTGGGGGGTGGAGGGGACGCTCAAAGAAGCTGTCGCTGAGGTTGTGGAAGATTGATGCGAAGGTCTATTTCGCGTAAAAAGAACACCAACAATAACAACTAGAACCAAAGTCGCGCTGCCCAAAAGAATAAGCTTAAGGGTAAAGCCAGATCCTGTTGATGCAGGCGATAGAGACGATGGCTTGGGTCCACTCCCAAAGGTAGGGATGGCGGGAGCGGGGTCCGAGTAATCGAAATTTAGTGAATGAGAATCGTCCTGATTGGTCCGACTGAATGTTGATTCGTTCTGTGCTGATTGAGGATCACTTGGTTCCTTACCAACACCCGGAACCACGGATGCGGCAGGCGAAGTTGGTTGGGATTTTACCGGAAAGAATTGAGGTGCCGGACTGGCGGGTGTTTCCGGCGGGGCTGATGGCAGAGGATGCGGTTTCCCACATTTCCTACAGAAACGAGCCCCGGATTTATTGGATGTTCCACATACACAATTCCATTCGTCAGCTATGTTCGTCATGGGGATTCCTCACGGGTTTGGTGTTAGTCCGATGAAAGTTGTATTAACTCGAATAATTATTTATTAATTTTAGCAATTAATATATATTAAAGTAATGGCTACAGTAACTAACCCCGCAAGCCAAATATATTTGGTCTTATGAGTGGCATTAGATCCCGTGGAAGTTGATGGCAGATGAAATCGCATGGAGCGGGACTGAACTACCTTTAAGGTAGAACCAAGTCCTCTTGGAGCAGGCGGAAGGATAATTTGTGGGGGGTACTGTGGTGTCGGACTTGCAGGTGTTTCTGACGGGGTCGATGGCAGAGGATGTGGTTTCCCGCATTTCCTACAGAAACAAGCCTGGAACTTGTTGGACGCCCCACAATCACAGTTCCATTCCTCATTTGTGCTATTCACAGGCATTCCTCAGAAGGAAGCACTAAATATTAATTTTTCTTCAAAGAGACCAAGTTGCTTTTTGCGACATCATTTCCTTGCTTAGCTGATTTTTTGAACCACTTCACAGCTTCGGTTTCATTCTTTGGAATTCCCCAACCATTGAGATACATCGCACCAAGACGCAGTTGTCCTTCCGAATTCCCTTGCTCCGCTGATTTTCTGTACCACTTCACCGCTTCTAAATCATTCTTAGAAATGCCTCGACCAAGGTTGTAACAAGCTCCGAGGGCGTGTTGGCTCGTGGCATTGCCCTGTTCCGCCGATTTACGGAACCACTTCACGGCCTCAGTTTCGTCCTTGGGTACTCCTTTACCTTGTTGGTGGGCATATCCTAGGTATCTTTGGGCATCAGAATTCTCTTGCTCTACTGCTAAACGGATCCAACGAAGTCCTTCGATGTCATCACTCGGTACACCGAGCCCGATTTGGTAGAGTCGACCGAGGTGAGCTTGCGCAGGGGCGTATCCTTGCTCGGCTCCTTTCCTGAACCAGAGGGCAGCTTCCTGCAAATTTATTTGTGTCCCCTCTCCCTCACACAGGGCCTGACCTAGTTGATCTTGAGCCTTGGAGTTTCCGGCATGCGCCTCACGCTGGACCGTGGGGAGATCCAGACTGGGAGATGCCCAGGGAATGCCTCCGTTTAAGCAAAACCAGGCACCACCCCCGATTATTGCTGTGGCCGCCAACGCTCCTGTTATATGGATAGCCCGCTTGAAAGTATTGGTCTGTTTTCTTGTTACAGAGTCTGCTGATTCGAATTCTTGTCTTGGGGCTATTGGAATTTGGCCACTGAGCCCTATGGATGCCGATTCTCGTGTGGGATTGAGCACCTGGTTGGCTGGCGCTGGTGGAGGTGTTTCCCATTCATCAGTAAACGTACTGCTGACAGGCTCAAAGGCCAAAGTGCCGAGAGATTGCACCGGATCAGGGACATTCAGTGCCGGACTCACGGGTGTTACAGCCGAAATCGGTGGGGTAGAAACTTGTCCCCCACATTTCCGACAGAAACGGGCTCCAATTTTGTTGGATGTCCCACAACTACAGACCCAACCCTGACCTACATCCACGATCAGAACTCCTTATTCAAAATTAGTGGCCACAGGGTCATTGGAATAGTGAAGAGGGAATGCATGGTTCAGGACATGGGTTCGCCACAGTTCGCACAAAAGGTGCTATCCAACTCGTTCACCACGCCGCATTTCAAGCAGGTAGAGATGAGAGGTTCACCGCAATTTGCGCAAAAGGTACTATCAACCTCATTTCCCGTTCCACATTTTGTGCAAAAGGCCATGGTGGAGGAATTGAGATCGGCATCTATTTCGCCAAGGAAGTCCTTTTCAGACAAGGGGGCAGCAGCGGTTGAATTGACGGAAGGATCCTCACCGAAGGCCTTGAGGATGTCATTCATGGTGAAGGTGCCATCCAAATCTCGGGCCTGAATCTTTCCATCAAGCATGGCAAAGAAGAAACTGGCAATAGTATCGGGTGTTAGTTCCATACGATTGCCGCTATTGTCCAACCCAAGGTCGAAGGTTCGAATCAATTGATTACCTAGTCCCGCATTAGTCAACAAAAAATGATTCTGAAAACGGTCAAAATCGAGAAGATCTGCCGCAAGGACCTTTCCTACGACGGAATAACTCCTTAGGATCTGCTGGCCAACATCGTTGATAAGCACGGTTTTCTGTTCATCTTGGGTCAGGTTCATAGGTATCCGACCTGAATTCATTGCTTCGGGGATTCCACGCATCAGCGCCCCCAGATCCGCCAAACTGAGATTGAAAAACTCAGTTCCTGGCAAGCTCGTAACACTTTCAATTGAAAAGGCACTCGGCAGCAAAAGGTTGACCGTCTTGGAACAGCGAACGGTTGGACTATTGAAGGTGCCTATAATGCAATTGTGAAGTTCAAGGCATCTAGTGGCAAAGACACCTCCGATGACTACGCAGTCTTCCAAGACCACATCGTCCGCGAAGATGCTCGCAGCGACATAAGCGTTTCGCAATTTCACCTGTTTAGCACTTATATCTGCCAAAAAGTGGAGACGGCATCCAGGTGCGTGGGAAACCACGGAACTGGCGGAACCTACGGCTTTCTCAAATACCACAAGCCCATTGGCATCCGTGTTCACGTGTAGTTCCACCTGAGTGAAAACGGAGGATTTTAGCGTGAGGGGCCCTTGCTGAATTTCAAGGTTGCGGGCGTAAACGGCTCCTTCGATGATGCAATTCCCCTGAACTACCACATCCCGCTCCAACTCGCTTGTGAGCTTAGGAAGAATCGGAGATTTTACGAGGCTATCCTTGATGATGATCCGATTGTCGTTGAAACGGAGTTCAGTGAGTTCCTTCATGATTACTCCTTAAATTTGCACAATCTCAGTAGGGCTATTGGAGAACTTGGGGGCGACAGCCCTTCCAGAGGCGGACGACGTTTTCACAGACGCGCACCTGATGCGGGCTCCCGTCGGAGCTCAGCTTGGCGATCTTTGTGTTGAGGTAGGTTTCAATCTGGGTACGGTCCTGGCTGCTCATCGTTTCCCAAGCAATCCCAGGCTGCCGGAATGCATCTCGAAGTCCTGCAAGGAGGGAATTGTTGGTCAGAGCAGATTCTTTGTGCGACGGGGTGAAGATCTCATCGTGGCCTTTGCCGTCAGGATCATCTACGAGTAGATACAGGGTGGGCGTATAAAAGAATTTCGAGTCGGTATTCTGGCTTTCAGTAAACATAGACCGGAAGGCCTGGCTCAAACGCTTGTCCGAGAGGAGGAACCGATGGGTATTCTGGAGGAGTTGGTTGGCCCGTTGGCGCAGTTCGCTGGCGAGAATTTTGGATTGGGCCTGGCTATTCTCCCCGGAGAAAACCGTTGCAACCGTGGATAAGGTGCCATTAAAGACCCGTGAAGACTGTTTTGAGACCTGCTCCTGAATTGAAAAGGAAGCCGAATCTAAATTGTTGATTCTATTTTTTATCTCATTATCGAGATCGTTAAAAAGATTCGTGTAGCGTTCCGATATCCGTGCATAGTCCCGTTCCATCTGACTAATTTTGAATAAGCACGCATCTTTCATATCGTTAAGTTTAAGAAAGAGCGCTTCAGATCTGCTCTTGTATTCAGCCATCTGCTGGGTGAGCTCTGAACGGATCAGCCCGAAAAAACCAGATGTAATATGATTGGAGATATCTGTAGCGTTGTGCGCAACCATGGCCACTTGTGCAGCCTCGGTTGCCACAACGGAGCCTGTCAGTACATTGAGATGCCCCTTAAAGGAGTCAATACCCTCATCAAAGGGGCTGGTATCAACATGGATTTGGATGTTTACCGGAATATCAATGGTGACGGTTTCTGAGACAGTACCCCCAGACTCGGAACTGGGATAGGAGATACGTACAGTCGTAGACCCGCTGACAACCTCGCTGTATGAACGCGTGTAACTCATGCGCCTGTCCTCTCCAGTTCCCGCCACGGCGAGTCTTTGAAGAGCCGCATGATTTGGGCTCTGACCCTAGCACTCACGGGTGCCTGCTCAACCTTTCGCCGGAATTCATTGGCAATCCGTTCCTTCTCGCCCCCATGAACCTCGCTCCAGGGAAGTCTTGGCATGTCGTTGAGAATGGAATTTTGGACAGCCCGATCCAGCTTTCCTGCCAAAATCATGTCAGGAGCTCCTGGCATCCGATAGTCCCATTGGGTCTGGCTCGTATGAAGGCTATCCGATTCAAAAATAACTATTGGAAGATGGAAAGTCCCATTCGTGTCTGCCCTATCGTCCCCAAGGATTCGCCCCACTAGGTGCTTCTGTTGAGTGGAATCCAGGATAAAACGATCCATGGCTTTGATAGCGCGATCCGCATTGGCCTTTACCTGAGAGGCAGCAATTTTCTGGCTAGTGGTAATAGTTTCCACTTGATGCATGGGTACCGTCGCCTGCATGGTTTGGGTCCGCAAGGAAATTTGCAACATATCCTTGTTACTAAGATTCATAGCTGCCTTGTCTAGGTCCAACACCCGGCTATAAAGGGCAGCATCTAATGATTTGAATAGCTTAGTATATCGATTCGCAATCATATTGAAATCGCGTTCCATGCGCGTCTTGATGGAGGTAAGGAATAGTGATTGTTGACGCAACTCCATGATCCGGGAATCAACCTTGCTGCGGAGGTTTGCTATTTTCTGAGATATTTGAGAGCGGATAAGAGAATAGAATCCTTGGTCCACATTCCTACAGATGCGTTCAGCACCCTCCTTTTCAGTCAGCACGACCGCCGTTTGCATAGCGACTACAGCAGTAGTGACTCCATCGACGTGATGGGACACCTGATTGATGGAATGGGCCATTTCGTCCGTGTCAACAGTGAAACTAAAATTGGCCATCAGCGCGCTCCCCGAGAATCAGGGGCTCGCATGGCCTGGGCAGCCTCCTTATCAAGCCTAGAAAGGGATTGGCGAGCGATTGCATGAAGGTTTAATGAACAGTGTTCAGCGGTGAGTTCCTCCAATAACGGTTCTGGGGGAAGTTCTGACACTTCGGCGTAGAACGGATTAACCGCAAGCAAGGGTTTTCGGCGGTCGTCGATGTCACCGGCCCGGCTCGACGATTCAGAGAAGCTCTTGGCGCTGCCATCCCGAAGGGAAGCATCAAAGTATTGAATGAAACCAAACTTCTCTGCCCGGCGATCAATGTCCTCTTTGAGGCGCTCCATGTAGGCCATGAAATCCTCTTGGACCGTCTGGTACTCATGGGCCTTGATCTGATACGCAGCCACCAATTCAGACCCATCGGTCGCTGAGTTCACATTGGCATCGCGGAGAGACCCACTGGCAGCCATGGCCTGCTCAGTGCTTTGTAAAGCACTCAGCGCATTGTAAGAGGCGATAAATTCAGTGAAAGATGATCGCATCTGGTTAATGAGATCGTTGCTCTCGGCTCGGTTTCGCCCGTAAAAATCCTCTGTGTCCTGGTGCCATTGATTAAGGTAATTAATTTTTTGATCCTTGATCCCGTTATAGATTTTAAGGCGTTCCACACGAGTTTCCTGCATGAGGTTCTGAATGATGGGTGCGATGATTTCTTCATGGATTTGTTGCATACCGAAGGGAAATGCGGTCTTACTGCCATCCTCAGCTACCCATATGTCAGAAACCGGATCGTAAAGTACCCTTGAACTTGCCTTGAGTTGGAAGACTTGGTAGTTGTCTACTGAATCTTGGTAATCAAACGACTCATTCCTAATCCGCTCGATTTCGTCTGCTTCAAGCTTGGGTGAATAGTGGTTATAGGGAGCCTGTAGGATCTTAAAAAGTAGCCGATTGGAATGTTCCACCATCTTGTGAGTAGATGCCATTTTCAGCTGGGTGACCGCCTGGACCGTATTTGCAACGTTGGTCATAAGAGCACGCAGAACCTCCTCGAACTGGGCTGCATGCCGCTCCAGTGACTTCTTCATCTCGTTAAGGTTTCGAAAGGTTTCTAGTTCATCATTGTACTTATTGGTATTGAAACAGTTAAAAACCATTTCGTTCCCAATGGTTGTAGTCCCATATTCCGCAAGGAAAGCTGCGTAATCTGTTGTGGGGAAGATGACCGGAAGTTCTACGCCAGTGGATTCAAGATCTTCTAGGCAGAAAGCAGTCGTACGCAGCTTCCGATCAAGGTCACCAAGATAATCATAATAGGAGATCTTTTGAATGGATCTGGAATATTGATCCGTGGCCACCTCCTCCATCTCGGTAGATTTTTCGACGATTGGAATCTCGCCAATCAGGCTTTCCAGGTCATTAATGGTGGAAGTAAAGAGGTCACTGCGCCGAACGGTCAGGAGACGAAATTCTTGATTGGGCACAGTCTCTGTATGGTCTACAAGGAAACTTTTACCTTCGAAGGCAATCTGCCCGGCAACGGGTATGTATGCTAACCCAAGCTTCCGCACTTGGTAATTACGCCGAATTTCCTTGAATGCCTGCTCAAAATTCATGATCTCCTGACTGGTTTCCTGTCCTTCCATAGATAGTTTTTTGCACTTCATCATGAAAGAAAGGCCAACTCCACCAGCGGCTAACGAGCAAATGAGCGAAAATGCTATAGCCTGTGAAATGTCTAGAGCCTTTAAGAAAAAGAGGGCAAAACCTAACAGGAAGACAAAGATCGCTACGGCATAGGCCACCTTCTCGCGTAGGCCCTGTTTCTTCAATTCCTCCCTGAGCTGTTCGAGCCGCTCCCTTGCTACAGATAACTTTTTCTCCAGGGCTTCTTCTTCGCCAACAATCGCTTCTGACGCTTGGCGAAAGTACTCGAACAGAATTTGGGCCTGGTCTTCATAGACATTGGCTGACGCTGGAAAGATTTTCCCGGTCATACGTTTCTCCCTATCGGGTCAGGACTGTTTTCGGAATGACATGAGTGATGTGCATTTTTCTAGCTTGGCTCGGACCTCATTCCGTTTCGCCTCAGGCTGGGAGGGCATGTGGATGACGTCGGAAAGTTCTTGGATTTCTTTACACAACTGTTGGTCGTAGCTAATCGCATCCGGTTCAACTGATGGAGAAAGGTACCGAGCATTTTCCTTCAGCTTTCTTAGGGACTCCCGTTCTTGGTTCCATTCAGGTCCGAGGTCGGCCATGGTTTTTTCGCAACCGAGGATGGCAACCTTCAGGGTTTGCAAACTCTCTGAAGTTTGTGTCTCCAACCCGGCTACCTTCTCAACCTGTTTTGAAGCCAAGATGGCTAATGAAGCACCAACTAATATTCCGAATGAGAGAAGGAGCTGGGCAAAAAGTTGGTAATTGAAGCTGATCCCTTGCACCCATCCTACGATGACGATGCCAAGGCTAAGGGCCGTGAAGATAATGCTCAGCGGCAACAGCACTGAAAGTTTCGAAATATAAGTATCGAAACCGTCTGCTCGCAGTCGCCAGGGGGAGATCATCACGAAAAGTAAAAGGAAAAGCGCGCTCACTACGATCAGGTCGAGCCAGGCAGTGGCATTGCGTTTCTCTGTGGGAACCAGAAGAAAGAACCCGAAAATAATGAGGGCTAGTCCCAAAATTGGGAGGAATGCAAATAAATTCTGGTTGCTGGAACGCGAAGAGGTCACTGGGCTACTTTCAGTCCGCATTGAGGACAGAAGGCCGTTTTGACATCCAGAGCGGCACCACATCTAGCGCAGCCTGATGACCCGTTGGGGGATTTACCGCACGTGGGACAGAAGGCACTTCCAACGGGAATGGCTGTGTTGCAGTTCATGCATAGGCTCCCCTTAGAAAGGGGAGTTCCGCAACTGACACACCGACTTGCAGTGATGTCATTGTCAGCGCCACAGTGGGGACAGGGGGTATATGGATCGCCACAATGGGGGCAGAATTTCATTGAATTTGAGAACTTTTTTGCACAATTCGAGCAGAATACATTCCTTGGCGGCATGGCTGCCCCACCACCCAGCGGGGCTGGAGCGGATCCACCCTGAGGGCCTGGAGTCGGAGGCTGCAATAGGCCACCACCGATTCCCTGCCCGCCCATCATGCCTGTCATCATGACCGCACCTAAGAGACCACCGTTCCCGCTGGAGAAGGAGTCTACGGCACGTTCCGCCACTTCGAATGCCTGGGACTGTTGCCAAGTGTAGCCGCCGATAAGCTGGGCACTTTGCCGGGACATGGCCTCTAAAATTCGACTACCAGAAGGCGAGTGGCTATCAATTTCAATGGAGGTTATGTAAAAGCCGATCAGGCTGAATCCATAGTCTTCCCAGAAGGCCAACATTGATGCCTTGAGAGACTCGGATAGGGGATCTAAGTAGCCCGAAATGCTCTTGATGCCGATGCGTTGAGATTGCATGAATTGCATCAATACTGTCTTGGTCCGCGAAACCAGGGCGCCCCTAAAATGGTCGGTGAGCTCGGCTGCCCCAAAAGCTGGTGCAGTTCCCACCAGCTTAATGATGAAACGTTCGGCATCGTCGACCCGAAGACCGTATCTTCCTTTAGCGATAATGGGCACAAGAGTCTGGTAGTCCGGATCGTGGTACATCATGGAATCTGTCGACCAGTCGATGTTAAGAGGGAGGAGTTTGTTCACGAACCATACTTCTGCCGTGAATGGATTGTTTCCTCCAAAGGGCCAACCAAATAGGTTCCTTAAGAGGGGCAGGTTTTCGGTGTTCAAGGCATGTTTTCCTGGCCCGAATTTACCGATGAGCTGGCCTTTGCTGAGGAGAACAGCTTCTTGGGATTCCATCACAAGAAGCTGAGTCATCGTGCTGAGATTGCTTTCCGGGTACTTCTGGGCGTACAAAGGAGCACCTTTGGGTTCCCAACGAACCATGTCGATAAAGCTCATACTTGAACCTCGCTTAGAACTTCCATGATCAGGCGAAGCATGCGTCTCTCCTTTGGTCACCGCTAGTAGGGGGAGGGAATGGCTAGACTCCGCTCAACTTGTGCATTGAGTCAAAGGTTTCGAGCGTGATATCCGTCACACTGTCAACCGACAAAACTATTGACCCCCCTGAACGACAAAACGGAACGTGTCAACGACTTTGAGACAGAAAGCGGCCTGAGTTAAGACTCCGACCCATCCTCCTGCGAACCGAGCTCGGGCGCGGATTTCCTATGGAAAGCTGGGGCCCTCCCGTGGAAAACAGCCAACTGCTCTGTTTCCCACGGGTCCCTCCCTTCTTCCCACAGGAAACCCGCCTCCCTCGGCCTTCGGCTGAAAAACGCTGTGCGTTTTTCACAGGGGCTGGAGCCAAGGGCCATCATCATCAGCCGCAAAGGAGCAATTCGGGTGAGGCAATGCCCGCGCATTTGTAATTGTCGCTGTAATTGTCGCTGGCCCAAGTTGCCTGAGATTAGCAAAAGCGTCGGCTTCGCCTCGCTCCCTTAAATGCACAAAGGTAGTTGTCGTCCAAAAACATTCCTAATTGACGCCGCCCAC
>JANXQX010000112.1 GCA_025353305.1 Holophagaceae bacterium | reverse complement strand
CACACACACCGTGGCCACCCTTGCCAAGGGCCCCATCAACGGCGTCCCCAAGTTCATCCAAATAGATCCCGAGCGAATGCTCTGCGCCGTGAGAACCCAAACTGGCGGCGCCTTTAACGAAGAAATATTCGACCTTAAAGTCCTAACACCCACAGGCCCGCCCAGCGCCATAGTCCCCATGCCCATTACCCGCCTGGCCATGGTCGCCAACGGACAGGGCGCCAGCGCCCTCTACGGCGGCATGCTCGCAATGTTCAATGCGCAGGATGTGGCCACGCTTGAGGTCGTGAATATAGATGGACCGGAAATCATTGCGATGTCTGGCGCCCCGATTTTAGTTGACGCCAATAAATGGATGCAAGGCACGGATACAGTCTTTGATGGTGGAGATGTCATTGCACCTCCGCTGCGAGCAGGAGTCAGCGGACCTCCAGTCGCAACCATACTTTCCCCGAAGCTGATTTACGCCATTGCCGATCTGCAAGGAAAAAATAACGGCTATCCCTACCTCCGTTACCACTACCCCGATTTGGGCCCGATGCAGATCACAGCGGTGATGGAGTATCTGGACCCGAAGACTTTTTCCCTGATGACCGAGCCGAACAGTACATGGTTTGTCCAAGGCGAAGCAAAGCTCTACAAGGGTGGAATTGAGATCCCAGATGCTACGTTTCTCCAGGCATTCAAGATTATGCGTGGAGATCCAGGCCAGGAGGACCAGATCATGCTCCAAGGCACAACGGATAGCCCCATTTTCGGAGACGGAGAGCGCGCCAAGATGGAGCTTTCACGGGATGGCCGGACGGATCGGAGAGGTGATCCACTGGACCTTACTAGGGTTCCAAAATTCGCCTACACCCCGTATCAGTTCCAGATATTACAGTCAGTTCTGGATCAAGAGGGTGCCGCCATCCGCTTGGACGAACAGGAGCGCTATCGCGTGAAACTGAAGTTCAGTCTTTACGAGAATGAAGCAAAGAGGAGAGCCGGAAGTCCCACGCAATTGCGCACGATGGAATTCATCGTCAAGTTCAACTCGAACACCACCGTGCATGACATAGTGCGGGGCGGTGTGTGGCACTACGATCCACAAGTTTCCGCAACCAACCCGAGGGTCAACCTAGAAAACGAGGTGATGAAAAAGTGGAACACCTTTATGCAGTCCCACTTGAATAGCACGTCGGATTTCGACAACCTGCCGGACGACATTGCCCTACGGCTCTCGAAGACCGTCCTCACGGAAATCCCCCCCGGCACGGTGGTAGACGGTAATGTCATCACTACCACACAGGGCACCTACTCTCTTATGGACATGCGCCTCGATCAGGTCCAGCAGGGTCTGGATACCGTTCTTTGCAGCTTGCGACGGCGCATTTACACCGCCCCAGGTCAGGACAGTTCCCAACAAGGTGCCATGCCCAACCCAGTTAGGTTTACCCTTTCTGCCCCAGCCAAGGTTCAGACCACCGAAGGCCGCTCGGTCCAGCACCGGGGTGATCCCTTTGGTGCCTATGGATACAGGATGGCCCAGGTGGTAAATGCCCTGCAAACTTTCACGGCGGATGAAGTGGGGGATGAGAACAAACGAGAGCAAAACAAGTCCGAACACTGGGCACCAGACCCCGGCAACTTCCCGTACGAACTGGATCCAAGGCTACCCGTACAAGAGCAGATCGTCGGAAAAATCCTTCCCCCCCTTCACCAACCCTTCAAGTCGGATGCGAATAACTTCATCCCGAATAGCCCACTGGTGCAGCACATGGTGGCCTACCCCAAGTTGCGCTCATGGGGCCGAGTGGAAGGCGGGCAGGACAACGGCCTCTACCCTGTGAATGTGCTAGTGACGCGGGATCTGTTGGTGGGACCCATGGGTGTGTACTGGGATTCAAATCATCCGCTCACGGGTGAATCATTAAAAGACCAACGCGTACGGATTGATACCGCCATCACGGCGATCAATAGGCTTCCAAACCGCAGTGAAGTGGGGTCAATTGGTATGGATGGATACAACGATGCCTACAACATCCTGATGCGCACCCTGGCAGGCCAGGACATTATCATTGATGCCAGTGGGTCTTATTGGAACAAGGGCCTTGGCATGCTTCAGCTCATCCTATGCCCCAATTGGCATCGGCTATCGGCTGAGCGCACTGTGCCTTTCCACCCCTTTCAGAACAACCACGCAGTCTTCATAACCGCCGATCCTGTTGATTGGAACTACACACAAAACCGGGCTTTTTTCACTAACATTCAATCCGCAATCACCCCTTTCTTGCTGGATCATTTGAAGGCAGGCAGAGTTGACCTGCTCCTGAATGGCGTCCAAAACAAGCCTGAGGAACTGGATGAGGCAGCCCAAGGTCTTCAACGGAAACTAGACCAAATCCTCAATCCTACTGAAGCCTCCGAGCACGTACCAGTGATTGCCCAGTACAACGTCTCCGCCAAACGATACGAGGGAGGTTTTACTTTCCGGCTATGGAATAACACAGATTCTGGGGACCTGCTACAGCAGAAAGACGACACTGCGAATCCGAACCGCCCCACCACTAACAAGGATTCAATTCGCCTCATGGCCACCCTCGAAGCCGTGGTCCAAAACGTGTGGAGCCGTGGCTACCAGCTTGCGTTCTACAAGTCCCTCGTCGACCCGAGCTTGAAAAAGGAATACTGGGATGTAGCCAATGGTTGGGATAAAAACTTCGGGCCTATTCCCGAAGTACTGCCTCTGGATAGAGCGCTGGAGTTCGAAAACCCATGGATAGATGTAATGTCCCGCCATTCCCTCCTACCCAAAAGCCCAGATAAGTCCACCATTGAGTTGGAATTCCCTATTGACGAACTAGGAAAGGACGCCACTCAAATCCACATGGAGCGTGACGCGCTCATTCTGGCCGTGCTGATCGTCGAGAGGCCTAAGCTCTATACAGAGTTCCTTCGGCTTTATGAAAAATTGAGCAATATCAAATTGTCGCTTCATGCTCACAGTCAGGGAGCACTAATTTCCGCAGTAGCCCAATCGCGTCTAGGGGAAGTTGTAAGTACTCGGCTGACCACCCAGGGCGATATCGCTGGAACCTGGAGACAGGGCCGTGTGGATGTATCCAAGCAATACAATTTCGTAAGTTATGGTGGTGCGGCAAACATGTATGACTGGGGCCCTACGGCTTATTACCAAAGCTATACACACAATCTCAACATGATGGATGCTATTGTCCTGTTAGGGATGGGGGACCCGTTTCAAAATGTCGTAGTTGGGCCTCTACGGAACTACATCAGCTCGGCTTCAGTACTCCTAAGAAATCCCAACACCGTAGGGGAGGCCCTGGATTGGAATAGTCATTTCCGGAAGATCAGGGTCCTCCCTCCAAGTGACTTGTTGGATGCCTGGAAAAATCTTCACAAGGTGATATTCCATACCAGCACAGCCAACTTCCTGAATGTCGTAGAGCACAACTTTGTAGTCGGTTATCTTTGCAATGTGGAACCCAACCCGAATACTCTTTCGCCCATGCCCTGGCCACTTGACTTCCCGAATATATTCTTAGGAAAACCAAGATGCAACGATCAGGGAGTGATTCCATGATTTTACGTTCTCGGAAAACAATTATCATAGTTATTTCAACCCTTTTTTTACTAATGGGGTCAACTTTTCTCTTTCCCCAAGTCAGGCTTTATGTAGCAGCTTGGGCTGGATCATCTGATGCGATGTATAAGATTGCAGATGAGTATTATGCAGATTACGGTGGTTTGTTTCGCAACAATCCGGGCAAAGGTGATTACTGGAGGCGCCGTGCTGTTTCTAAGGGAAATTTGGTTGCTTATCACCATATGATCGATCGGTGGGGCATCTCAAATCCCCATGAAGTGGTCTATTGGCTGAAACACGGATGTGACCTGGGTATACCCTGGTGCGCTGAGGAACTGGCCCGGGCTTATTACAGTGGGCGATTCGCCCTGGGTCAAGAACTTGTCAAATCCAGGGAATATGACGATCTCGCAGTGGAACTCCATCGCAAGAAAGGCACTCTCAAAGACCACGCCTGCCAATTTCTACCTCCGGCGCCTCCTTGGGTTTACCCTTGGGACCTACCCCCACCCCTGACCCCTGAAATCCACCCGGGAATACCACGTGAATCAGTATCCAAGAAATGAGCTTGACCCTCAAAAGCAGTATGGTTAGCTTCCTGAACAACGAAAAGCACAACTTCTACACACTAGTTGTCGGTCAGCCGAGCAGCGCATTCCGGTGACCTTCACCAAGGAAGGCGCTTGGAAGGTGGACGTGGAAGGCTGGTCTTCGACGCGCAATGTCCGGGCGCTCGCAAGCCTTGAGGCTGTGGTGATGCCCGTGAGCCAGCTGGGACCGTCCATTCCCGGAACGCCGCCGCGCATCATTGCGCGGATGCCTGACAAGGACGAACGGGAGGTCGAGCCCTCGGCACAAGTCCGCATCAGCTTCAGCGAGCCATTGGCCTCGGTCACCACAGACAAATTTTCTCTGGTGCAGGATGGCCGCGATGT
>JANXQX010000111.1 GCA_025353305.1 Holophagaceae bacterium | reverse complement strand
GTCCTTCTGCCCCAGCAGATCCGTGTGGTTGCGGATGATGCGCACCGCCAGATCGTCGGGCTCGGCACCGGCATGGCTCAATTGCAGCATCAGGGATTGCTGCACCGTGAAGCAGCCCACGCCGCTGGGATCGAATTCCTGAAGGATTTCCAGGAGGCCTTGGAGATCCTCCACGGTGACACCCAGTTCGGCTGCAAGTGCCTCGGGAGTGGCCTCGCCGGGTTCATCGGGGTCCATCCGGAGAAATCCTTTGGCATCCAGAAAGTTCTCGATCAACCGTTCCAGTTGAAGAATCCGGGGGTCCTCTTCATCAAGAGTTTCGTGCAATTGGGATACCAGATGCTCCCGGAGCGTCTCGCTGGAGGTCAGCCGGTCCTCCCAGGAAGTGCGCTCATCGTCCGGCAGGCTGCTGGTCCGGGGCAGGTCCGTGTCCCAGCTGTTCTCCGCGGCCATGTCGACTTCCTGCACCTGGGAGACGCCTTCCTCGGTGAAAGCCTCGATGTTGGATTCCGGATTCATCTCGCTCATCGCATCGAGCATCGGACCCAGATCCACCGTGTCCACGCCCTCTGGAAGTTCGGTGCCTTCCTGGGCGACGGCGTCCTGCGCATCCTGGCTCACGTCCGAGTCGTGGCCTTCCTCCAAGGCCTCCAAGGTGGGGATCTCATCGCCTTCTTCAGCCAATTCCAGGAGGGGGTTTTCCTCCAGTTCCCGCTCCACGGTCTGGCTCAGCTCCTGAAGGTTCATCTGCCAGAGCTTCAGCTTGAGTTGCATGGACGGCGTCAAAGCCAAGGTTTGGCTTTGGGAGAGTCGCTGCGAGAGATTGGGGCCTTGGGCCATGTTGTTTTGTATCCTAATCCAACTTAAACCGTTCACCCAGGTAGACCCGTCGAATATCCGGATCTTCGGCGATCTCTTGAGGCAGCCCCTGTTTCATGATCATCCCATCGGCCAAGATATAGGCGCGGTCGGCAATCTGCAAGGTCTCCCGAACATTGTGGTCCGTGATCAGCACGCCAATGCCACGTGCCTTCAAATCATCAATTAGACCTTGAATCTCCAGGACTGATTTCGGATCCACGCCCGCGAAAGGCTCGTCCAGCAACATTATTTTCGGATCCGTGACCAGGGCCCGCGCCAGTTCACACCGCCGACGTTCTCCGCCGGAAAGACTCATGCCCATGGTGTTGCGGACATTGCCGAGGTGAAAATCTGCCAGGAGCCGCTCACATCTTGCAATCTGGTCAGCTCGAGGGATGGGCTGCAACTCCCCAAGCGCCATGAGGTTTTCCCAGACCGTCAGGCCGCGGAAGACACTGGATTCCTGGGGTAGGTACCCGATGCCCATGCGGGCCCGCCGGTGCATGGGTTGCTCTGTGATGTCCTGGCCCTGCCAGGAAATATGGCCCTGGTCGGGAGCCTCTACGCCCACCACCATGTAGAACGTCGTGGTCTTGCCTGCGCCATTGGGTCCCAGCAACCCGACCACCTCTCCGGGGGCCACGGCCAGACTCACGTCCCGGACCACCGTGCGGTCCCCGAAGGTCTTTTTCAGGTTTTTTGCCTCCAGGCAGATATCAGCCATGGCTCAAGGTCTCAGAAAGATGCAGGGTCCGTAAAGAAATTAGGTGGTCAATCGTTGGTGGTCAGCCGCGATGCATCCGCAAGGAAGGGACCGCGGGGCGATGCGGTTCATCGTCCAAGGTTCCTGACGACGCCGGGGCGCGCGGCTGGCCGCCAACCCACCGGGCGCTGGCGGCGGGCGTCGCGATGCCGCGTCAGCCTCGGGTTGCGTAGGACCTCTGCGCGGCCCCTCAGCTTCCTTGCCTCGCTCGCCCGGCGCCTTGCGCGATTGACCACCTAATTCCTTTACGGACCCGTAGTTTCAGCTAGCCCCCGGACGCGTCCCTGCCAGCGTGCCATCTGGGTAGTGATGTCCAGATCAAGGGCCTCGCCCCTGCCCTCGCCCATCCGGCCCCGCAGCAGGACACCGCCTTCCGCCCTAACTGTCTTTACGATCCGGCCTGGCCCCAGCACCACCAGGATGCGGTCCGCTTTAAGTCTCCAACCCATTCCTTGGCATTCCACGTGGCCCGATAGGGTGACCTTGGCGGGATCCGAATCCCCACGATCGGCCCGAAGGGTCATATCCCCTTGGCTGGCGGCCAGGGAACCCATGATGCCTTCAGAAAATTCCAACCGCTCACCTTGCCGGAGGATTCGAAGTCCCGAGAGTCGTTCTCTCAGGCGGTTCCAGGTAGCCGGGCGTCCCTGAATCGTCCAAGCGGGTGAAGCGCCTTTCTTTGATTCTTCCCAGATCAGCCTGGCCCCCCGCAGATTCCCGCCGCCAAAGAGATCCGCCAGAACAGGTCCTTCAAAAATCCAACGATGGGGATCACCAGTACCAGCACCCGCAGAAAAGGTGCCCTCCTCGCTGCGCCCCATGACTGGAGCCTCAAGCCTCCATTTGCTCGTAGCCCGATGCACAACGGCGCGAGGGCTGCTCAGGCTTCGATTTCCCCAGGTGAGCAGAGCAGAGCCTTCGGCCCGGGCTTCGCCAACCAGCAGGTCTTCAGGAAGATCATTGCCTGCTCCTTCCCGAAGGAGTATGCGGGGGGAATTCAGCGAGAGCCGCAAACCATCCAGCGGCTGATCCCAGACCACGGTGCCCTCTAACCGCAGGCCAGCCTTGGTCCAGCGGACCCCATTGGAGCTTAGATGCTCTTCTCCGCCGGGTACTATTCGATGGGCCTGGAACTGCCTCAGTTCGATGACATCAACACTGGCGCCGGGTTTTGGCCTTGGTGCGAAGCCACCGGCGGCCTCGCCCTTCCAGCCATCGTCGCGCTCAAAATACAAATGCCCAGGCCAATCGAATCGGTCTGTCTTCAAGTCCGCGATGTCGGCCCTTACGGTTCCTCCCTGCACATCGGCCTTCACATTCCGGAAGTGCCCTTCCTGGAAAGCCGACTTGGCCCAAAGGCTGCCGGCTTCCATCCTCAATAGGGGGCTTTCTTCCGTGGATTCCCACAGAACTGGACCCTTGTCCACTTCCATTCGTCCATCACTCGATCGCCGCCAGCCCGCCGGAAGCACCCAGCGCCCTTTTCCTCCGCCCTCCAGGTTCTCCCAATGGAGCGGCGCCAAACCCTCCCATGCCCCCTTATGCCAGCCCAAGGCTGGGCCTGTGCCCTCCACATGACCCCGGCCGAGAATTTCTCCTCCAGGTGCGACGCCTTGCAAATCCATGGGTGCCTGGAGGGTCCACTGACCCTCCTGCCTCCGCGCCGCCGGAGATGCCATGGTCCACCGCGCTTCAGGTTCTTCCAGGGCGCCTGTGACCCCTTGCAGGTTCAAATCCGATTCCTGCCCTTCGATGATCCGATAAGACAGAACGAAGCGGCCGTCGTCCAATTGCTCGGTGATCGTGCCGCGGATTCCCTTGGGTGAGCCGGGAAACACGCTGTCCTGGGGCGCCACGATCTTGGGTCCCCGGCCAATGTAGATGAAACATGCGCCAACCGTCCCGGCAATGAGCAGCCAGCCAGTGGCGGTCCACAAGGGATTCCTGGCGGCGGCCCACGTGGAAGAACTCACGAGCCGGCCTCCGCGCCGACCGGGCCTTCCACCAGGAAGCTGCGGCCCCAGCGGGGTTGGTACTGCACTGTGCAGGCCATTCGAACGGCATCGCCTTTCAGCATTCCATGGCTTGCTTCGGCGCCGGAAAACCAGGTCAATGGTTCCGGGAGGCCCATCAGGCGCAGTTTGACGTGACCCTCGCCGAAGCGCTGGGGGGCTGCTTGAAGGTCACCCTGCATCACCATCAGGACTGGGGGAAAGCCCTGGCCAAACGGTTCCAGGCGATCCATTTCCAGCGGCGGAGGCACCAGCTCTGCGCCCAGCCCATCCACCGGCAGGCTTGGCGATCGCAGACCCCGTGCCTGCACGGCTGCTCCGCGTTGCAGACTCTGGCGCACGAAGGGCAATTTGGCCAGGTCGAAGCTCATACCAGCGGCGGCCCTATGACCGCCCCCACTCAAGATAAAAGGCTCTGCCAATTTAAGCAGTTCACCCAGGTCGAAACCTTCCGGCGCGCGGAGCGAACATTGAGCCACGCCATCGAGCACCGTGCAGACGCCCGTGGGTCGCCCGCTTTCGCGCATCCGTTGGCCCGCCACGATGCCAATGACACCCTTGTGGGCCGAGGGCTCCACCACGAGGTCAAAATCCCCGCCATCCGGCGCCGACAGGTTCAAGGCGAGATGGCGCTGGATCTGGCGGCGCTCGGCATTCAGCGATTCCACACGCGCCGCAAGGCCTTGCACCTCCGCAGAATCCCGCGTCAACAGCAGCCTCACCGCATCTTCGGCGCCCCCCATGCGACCCACGGCGTTGAGGCGTGGTGCCACACCAAAGGCAATGTCCTGCGCCCTGACAACAGTTCCGTTTTCGATGCGCGCAGCCTTGAGCAGGGCCGCCAGGCCCAGACCATTGGCACCCCGCAAGGCATCAAGACCGCGGCGCACCAGCAAGGCATTTTCTCCGTTCAGAAGCATCATGTCGGCGATGGTGCCGATGGCCACGAGCTTCAGAAGGCCGTCCAGAAAGGCTGTGTCCGGGGCCGCATCAAGCAGTCCCTGGGCCAACTTGAACGCAACGCCTACGCCTGCAAGGGCGCGGTTCGGGTAGTCCCCGATTTGGGGGTGAACCACGGCTTTGGCCGGAGGCAGCTCTGGGCCAAGTGAATGGTGGTCGGTGATGATCCAATCCATACCCAGTTCTGAGCTGGCGCGAACCTCCTCCACACTGCGCACGCCGCAATCCACCGAGATGAGCAGATCGGGATGGAGGGTTTCCTTCAATTCGCGGATGCAGTCCAGGTGCAAGCCATAGCCATCAGAAAACCGGTTGGGAATGAAAAAGCTGACCTTCGCGCCAAGCTTTTCCAGCACCCGGACCAGCAGCGCGGTCGCAGTGACGCCGTCCACGTCGTAGTCGCCGTAGACACAAATGGATTGTCCCTGTTCGATGGCCTGCCGAATACAGGCCACAGCCTCGCCCACACCTGGAAGCAGGTAGGGGTCCAGGCTGCGGGACCAGGCGGGATCCAACCTCCAGGCCAGGTCTTCAGGATGGTCGAGACCCCTGAGCCAGGCGAGGCGCGCCGCCTTTGGATCCAGAGCAAGCTCCCTCGCCATCCATGCCCAAGGCTCAGGCCCCGGCGGGATGGCACGGCGGAGACGCCAGGGCTTGGCGTTTGCTTCACTCGTTTTCCCGCCCGGCATGGCTTAGCCCACGCTGCCCATGGAAGCGAATTTCTGATAGCGGGCTTCCACCAGGTCATCCGGGGTCAGCTCCGACAATTCCGCGAAGGCGAGCCCTACCGCATCCTTGAGGGCCATCGCAGCGCCGTCCCAATCGCCCTGGGCGCCTCCAAGAGGTTCTGGAATGATGCCATCAATGACGCCCAGGTCCACGAGCGCGGGAGCCGTCAGCTTCAGCGCGCTGGCCGCCTGGGGCGCCATGGCCGGGTCTTTCCAAAGGATCGAAGCGCAGCCCTCGGGGGAGATCACTGAATAAATGGCGTTTTCCATCATGAATACCTGGTCCGCCACCCCTAATGCCAGCGCGCCACCGGAGCCACCTTCACCAATCACTACCGCTACGACCGGCACGCGCAGCTTGGCCATCTCAAGCAGATTCCGGGCAATGGCTTCAGCCTGGCCCCGCTCCTCCGCATCCACGCCCGGATAGGCGCCAGGGGTATCGATGAGGCATAGGATGGGGCGCTTGAATTTCTCCGCCAGGTGCATGAACCGCAGCGCCTTGCGGTAGCCCTCGGGCTTGGGCATCCCGAAATTGCGCAGGATTTTCTGCTTGGTGTCCCGGCCTTTCTGCTGGCCGATGACCATGACCGGATTTCCGTCAATCCAGCCCAGGCCACCCACGATTGCCGCATCGTCACCAAAGTTGCGGTCCCCATGGATTTCTTCGAAGCGGTCGCAGATGCGCTCGATGTAGTCCAGCGTATAGGGTCGCTTTGGATGCCTCGCCAACTGGGCCCGTTGCCAGTCGGTGATATTGGAAAAGGCCTCGCCCTTCAATTTTTTCAACTTTTTTTCGAGCTTGTCCTTCTTCGAGGATTGAGTGGGGTCCATTTCAAGGGTGCGGATTTCCGCCTCCAACTCCAGGATGGGCTTCTCCAGTTGGGCCAGATCCATTGCCTGCTCCGGGGATGGTTTGCTCACATGGGCCTCGAAAGGGATTCGCTTCGAGTGTACCGGAACCAGGGGAATGGGAACTTGCCTCACGCCACCGCGCACCCATATTTGATCAGAAAGCAGGAGGTTCCCATGCGCCAACCATTCATCATCATCGCAATCCCGCTGTTGGGGGCTGTCACCACAGACTTCAAGGAAGTGGACGCTTCCAAACTGCAAAATGTTCCAGGTCCCGTCACGACACGGATGACCGACCCCGCCCGGGGCTTGGGCTTCAATGGCATTGACGCCAGGATCCGCACCCAAGCCCGCCGGGTGGGCGCCATCCAGCCTTCAGTTGCCTTGCCTCCGGGTTCCTTGAAGGTCACTGACAAAGTGTCGGAGGTTGCCGGGTGGAAGGCCTATCGTGCGGAGGTTCCCGCCGGGGGGTCCATCCACATGCGCTTGCGGGGGCTCCACCAAGGCTGGTTCGAGGTCCGGACCGTGAACAAATGGGGAAACCTGGAGAAGGGAATGCTCCAGAACATGATCAAGACCGGCAATCCCGAAGCCCGCTTCACCAACCCCACCAAAGGGGACAAAACCATCTACTTCGTGGTGGACACCACCGAACTCAACGTCATCGGTGAGGAGTACACCCTGGAGGTCACTGTTTCCTGAAAATGGCTATGGGCTGTAGGTGGTGGGCTGCAGGTTCAATGTGGATGCGCCTTCGGTGCAACCAACTTCTATAAAAAATATCCTACTCGTTGCCCACAGCCCACCGCCCACGGCCTACGGCCTACTATGGAGGGATGCTGAACCCGCCCTTCCCGCTCCTCGGCCTCAGTGGCGGCATCGCTGCGGGCAAGAGTTTTGTGGCCCTGGAGATGGCCAAGCGGGGCTGGGCGATCATTGATGCCGATCAGCTGGCCCGGGAAGCCGTAGAGCCAGGCAGCGTGGGCTTGGCTGAACTGGTGCGGGCGTTCGGTCCTGGAATTCTGAAGACCGATGGCAACCTGGATCGCGCGCTTCTAGGTGGAAAAATATTTGAAGACAGCGAAGCCCGGACGCGCCTCAACGCCATCCTTCATCCCCGCATCGAGGCCCTTAGGGATGCCCGGCTGGCGGCGCTTCCGCCGGACTCCAAAGGAGCTGTGCTGGATGCGGCCTTGTGGGTGGAACGCGGCCGCGCCCATCACTTCGACGAATTCTGGGTTGTGGAGGCACCCGAAGACCTGCGCCTGCCTCGCCTGCTTTCGCGGGATGGAATTCCCGTGGGCGCGGCACTCGCCCGTTTGCGGTCGCAGAGCCACGATGCGGAAAAAAAGCTTCATGCTGATGCGCTGATCGTGAATGACGGCAGCGATCTCAATGAGATCCTCGATCGGGCCGAGGCCCACCTTCTGTCAACCTGGAAGATTGCCCGGCAGCGCCGCTGGAAGGACCGCATGAATTCGAAATTTTCATCTGAAGAACTCCGACATATCCTGGAGGCCCTGCTCTCCAGGGGCGGAGAGTACGGCGAGGTTTTCGTGGAATACCGGCGAGCCTGCGCCCTTGGCATGGACGATGGCCGAATGGAAGATGTGGTCGCCAGCGAGACCTTCGGCGCCAGCCTCCGTGTGATGGAAGGCGAGACCACGCGCTTCGCGGACCTGATCGCGCCGACCTTTGATGAATTACTGGAAGATGCAAAGCTTCTAGCCGCGCCCGGAATTGGCGCCGCCGCAAGCCTTCCCGAATTGCGGGAATTCGTCCACCCCACGCCCAGCCCTGTGGAAATGGACCCGGCAACGGTCCCGCTTTCAGAAAAAGTCGCGCTGGTGCGCCGCACGGAAAGCATGGCGCGGGAGCATGGCGAAACGCTCCGCGCCGGTGCCATCAAGCAGGTTTCCGTGGGCTATGGCGATTCCACTCAAAGCGTGTGGATCGCCTCCGCCGAAATGAAGGAGGGCACCTGGAGCGCGAGCCTCAGCGCCGATCATCGCACTCAAGGCGTGTTGCGCCTGAACGCCACTTCCGGCGATGGCGTGCAACTCCAAAGTGGCTACCAGGCCCTAGGTGAGACCAGAGGATTCGAGCTCTTCACCGATGAAGCCGTGACGAAGATCGTCAAGGAGGCCGTGCGCCTGAGCATCCAGGCCCTTGACGCCCAACCGGCGCCCGCGGGCACCTTCCCGGTCGTGCTCAGTTCGTCCGCAGGCGGAACCATGATCCACGAAGCCTGCGGCCATGGTCTGGAAGCGGATCTTGCGCTGGCGGGCATGAGCGCCTTCGCCGGAAAATTGGGCGAGAAGGTGGCCGGGAGCGGCGTCACGATCATCGACGACGGCACCCTGCCCTTCAAGCGCGGCAGCCAGAGCATGGACGACGAGGGCAATCCGGTGAGCCGCGTGGTGCTCATCGAGGACGGCATCCTGAAAAATTACCTGCAGTCCCGCAAGACCGCCCGGAAGATGGGCGTGGACGTCACGGGCAACGGCCGCCGGGAAAGCTACCGGCACCTCCCCATCCCCCGCATGCGCAATACCTTCCTGGCCCCGGGGAACGAAGCGCCCGAAGCCATCGTGAAGGATCTGGACCGCGGCCTGCTCGTGAAACACATGGGCGGCGGCCAGGTGGATACGGTCACCGGAAACTTCGTGTTCCAGGTCACTGAAGGCTACTGGGTGGAAAAGGGCGTTCCCCTGTACCCGGTGAAAAACGCGACGCTCACGGGCTGTGGACCCGAAGTGCTGGCTTCCATCACCCGCATCGGCTCGGATCTCCACCATTTCGACATCGGCACCTGCGGCAAGGACGGCCAGGGTGTTCCCGTCAGCGACGCCCTGCCCACGATCCTGGTCCCAGCCCTGGTGGTGGGCGGTACGGCGGAACCCCTGCCGCAGGTGATCTGAGCCAGTATTTCTCCGCCCTCCTCAGCGCTCCAGCTGCTCTCCGCGTATTCATTTCCCAAGGCCCAAGATGCTCCGATCCTTCATTTCCGAATCCCTGGAAGCCAGTCTGCAGGAAGGCATCCGCCATGCTGAAAAACTCGGAGCCTGTGGTGCCGAGGCTTTTGTTTCCGTTTCCCGGTCGCGCAAGGCCAAGGTCCAGAATGGCGAGCTGGAAGATCTGAGCGTCTCCAAGCGCGGGGGCATCGGCGTCCGGGTTTTGCGGTGGGGGGACAAAGGCATCAAGGTGGGTTCCGCCACCACCACGGATCTCTCGCGACCTGATTTCAAGGATCTCTTCAACCAGGCCTGGGAACTGTCCGATCTGGGCGATGAGGATCCCTGGATCCGGCAGGCGGATCCCGAAGGTGTGGATGATCTGCCCAGCCGCTTCGACGGCCGGGGCGCCGGTCTCACCGCCGAACAAAGAATTGCACGGGCCCATGCTCTGGAAGACTCGGCGCGGAAAACGTCCTCCAAAGTCGTGGCGGTGCGTGGCGCCACCTGGGCCGATGGCGAAGGAGCGTCCCTGCTGCTCACCCAGAAGGGTGTGCGGGCCTACGATGTCGCCTCCAGCTGTTCCGCCAGCATCGAGCTGGCCGTGGCCGCTGGCGCAGACCGCCAGGCCTCCTGGCACTGGGACGTGGGGCGCCATCCGGAAAGCTTCGACCTGCTGGCGGTGGGCGCCGAGGCCGCTATCAAAGGTGAACAGAAATTGAACCCCAGGCCGCTGCCTGCGGGCAAGTACCCGGTGGTGCTGCATCCGGAAGTGGCCGTGGATCTCTTCGGCATCATTGCGGGGATGCTCTCGGCGGAATCCGTGCTCAAGCAGCGCAGCCTGTTCGCCGGGAAGAAAGGTGGGCTCATCGCTTCCCCCCTGCTCACCTTGATTGATGACGGGCGTCTGCCGCGCGGCCTGGGCAGCGAGCCTTGGGATGGCGAAGGTCTCTCCACACGCCGCAACGTGCTGGTTGAAGAGGGTGTGCTGAAGACCTACCTGCACACCCTGAAGACCGCCGCGGAAATGGGCGAACACCCTACTGGGACCGCCAGCCGCGGCCTGGGTGGCAACCCCGGCGTGACGCTGTTCAACCTCTTTCCGAAAGCCGGGGACAAAGCCTCCGCCGAGTTGCACCGCATGGCCTGGAACGGCGTGCTGATCACGGAGCTCATGGGCCTGCACACCGTGGATCCAGTCAGCGGCGACCTCAGCGTGGGTGCGTCAGGCCTGCGCATCCGCGATGGCGTCGTTGGGGAAGCCGTGGACAAGATAACCTTCGCGGGCAATCTCCGCGATTTCCTCACTCGCATCGTGGCGCTGGGCAGCGATCTCCGCTGGTACGGCAGCAGCGCCGGGCTTTCGATCCTGCTCGAGGAAATGGCCCTGGGCGGGGCCTGAGTCCGGTTGCGGACCGCTTGCGCCTGATTTTGGGGCTTCATCCAGCGTGGCGATTCAACGCATAATCCGCACATGGCTCTCCGCAAACTGCAACGCCATTTGACCTGGCTGGAATCCTTCGTCACCACCGTGGAAACGGGGACGTTGGAAGGCGCAGCCCAGCACCTGGGTGTGGCGCGCAGCGTGGTGAGCGAGCATTTGCGGGCGCTTGAGGAGTCCGTGACCGCAGGCGAGCCGCTGCTGGACCGGGGTCCGGGCCAACGCCTTAAGCTCACGCCGCGGGGCGAGCGCCTCTACGACGCCACCCAAGGGCCGCTTCACCAGCTGGACCTGAAGCGCCTTCAGGATTTCGCAAGTCTGGAACCGAATCTAAGGCTCGGCTTGAATCCCACGCTGTCAACGGCCCTGCTGGACGGCATCAGCACGGAGATGGCGCGGCGCTCCATCAAGCTCGAGACGAGCTTCGGCGGCGCATTCGACCTGGTGCGGCAGGTGCAGACCCGCCAGTTGGATCTGGCGCTGGGCTTCACGCCGCTGCCCCCGCATCGGGGTGTGGAAAGCCAGGTGCTCGCGAAATTGCCTTTTGTGGTGCTGACGGCGGCGGGTTCGCCCACCGCCCGGAAACATGAAACCCGCCAGTACTTGAAGGTGGCGGATCTGGCTGGCCTGCCTTTCGTGGACTGGCTGCGGGACGATCCCTACGGCGGCGCCAACAACCAGCGATTTGCCGAGGCCGGCATCACCGTGAAGGAGGTGGCCCGGGTGGAGAGTTTCCTGCAGCTCTACCCTGCCCTGCGGGCCTACGGCGCCTGCGCCATCACCCCGGATCTGCGGCCTCTGGCCCCCTTCCCGGCTGATATGAGGGCGTGGAGGCTCCAAGAACCCACGCCCCAGATCGTGGAGGTTGTGGCCCTGGAACCCGCCGGTGGCGCGCGAGCCGAGGCTCTCGCCTGCCTGGGCTTCTTGAAGGCCAGCCTGGCTCGAGCTCACTCCTAGTCGTAATAACGACGTTAAGATCGATCTTTAATGGATTTCCGTCAGAGTCAGGTGGCCCCATATTGATTCCTGGAGCCTTCATGACCCCGACGGAACGCGCCATCCAAGCCCTTCCCAAGCATCTTCAGAGATTTTTGGTCCCCCAGGACTGCGATGCCTATACGCCCCGGGACCATGCGGTCTGGCGCCACATTCTGGGCCGCCTGACCGAGGACCTGAAAGACAAAGCGGTGGAGAGCTACCTGCGGGGCCTGGAGGCCACCGGCATCGGCTTGGAGCGCATCCCAAGCCTTGATGAGATGAACGAGAAGCTCTCCCGCCTGGGCTGGAGCGCTGTGTCCGTGCGGGGTTTCATTCCTCCGGCGGTGTTCACGGAACTCCAGAGCCTGGGTGTCCTGGCCATCGCTGCGGACATCCGCACCTTCGAACATGTTGAGTACACGCCGGCTCCCGACATCGTCCATGAAAGCGCCGGCCACGCGCCGATCCTTGCGGACGCACGCTTTTCCGAATACTTGAAACGCAGCGGTGTCGCGGGGTTCAAGGCCATAGCATCAGTGGAAGACCAGGCCGTTTTCGAGGCCATCCGCAACCTGAGCGTGGTGAAGGAGGACCCTGCCGCCACGCCCGCAGAAGTCCAACTGTCCGTAGATCGTCTGCATGCCGCCTGCGCCAGTCGCCGCTACGTCAGCGAGAACACCAAGGCTTCGCGTTTGTACTGGTGGACCGCGGAATACGGCCTGGTGGGCGATCTGGATCATCCGAAAATCTATGGCGCAGGACTATTGTCCTCCATCGGCGAAGCCGAGCGCTGTCTCTCGGAGACAGTGAGCAAGCTTCCTCTGAGCCTGATATGCGCAGACACCGAATATGACATCACCACCATGCAGCCACAACTTTTCGTGGCCAGGGACTTCGATCATCTTTTCGAAGTATTGGAAGCATTCGAAGCCACCATGGCCTGGAAACAAGGCGGTGACTTCGGTTTGAATGAGGCTCTGCGGGCCCGGACAGTCAATCATCTCGTGCTTACAGGAGGCCTGGAATTGAGCGGCAAGGTGGTGGAAGTGGTTCGCGGTCCTGAATCCGCCGCCAGCCTGCAGGCTTCCCTGGCCCGCTTGGAGGGCCCCATCCTCCTGTCGCTGAACGGTCATGCCCTGCAGAAGCCCTGGTCGGGCGAAGCTTTGGTGGCCTTCGGGAAAGCGGAGCTTCCCAGTAGGGGGGCTTTCGAGATAAAGCTGTCGTCCGGCCTTATCATTACCGGCTTCATGGTGGGCGACCATGAGGCCATCAATCTGCGGGCCACACAGGATGGCAAACCCCTGGATATGCCTTCCTGGGCCCTGCTGTTCATCAGCGAAGGGCTGCCATCCGTGGCCGGCGGCCCCGCTGATCCTGGAGATTGGGATCGATGGTTTGGAGAACTGAATGCCTTCGCCGAAGGCAACGCCGAAGCGGAGGCCCGAGCCCGGAAAGCCGAAGCCCTGAGCCCGCGCTTGGCCGAGATCTATGAAGCCGTGAGAGCCATGCGGGAAAGCGGAAAATCAGACTCCGCACCCCTTCAAGCCTGGTTGGCCGAGGCCGAGGATGACTGGCTGCTCACCGAGGAGATCCACGAGCTGCTTGATAGCGTGAAGGCTTGAATTCCCCCGACCCTTGCCTCCCGGAGCCAACCATGAATTGGATCGAACGCGATGGTGCCCTGCACCGCGACATCAAGACGCCGGATTTCATGACATCCTTCAACCTCGTGAGCGCGGTGGTTCCGCCCGCCGAGGCCATGAACCACCATCCCGATATCGAGTTCGGCTGGGGCTACGTCCGCATCAAGCTCACTACCCACGATGCGGGTGGCGTGACCGAGAAGGACCACAAGCTGGCGGCGAGGATAGATGAGGCGATCCTGCCCTTCACCCATTGATACGAGTTTGCATTCGAAAAAATAAAAATTCACCACCAAGACACGAAGACACCAAGAAAGCGCCAAGCTCCAACATGACTGATTCCGGCTCAAAATCGCTTCGCGAGGCGCGTAGCGCCTGCGGGCCGAAGGCC
>JANXQX010000095.1 GCA_025353305.1 Holophagaceae bacterium | reverse complement strand
CGAAGTTCAAGCCGGGCAAAAAGCTTGCTGACGACGTGAACGGCAAGGGCGGTAAAAAGAAGAAATAGTACCCGCAATCGCAGTTATCTCCTGAAACTTGGTGATGTTGTTCAGCCCACTTCGGTGGGCTGAATTTTTTATTAATTGTTGTTTTACACCTATTAAATTTTGTTCCACACAAAGAAAATCAAAAATCGACTGCGCTTACGCTTCCTTCTCAGGGGTCAGCCCTAAATACCGCTACGATTGGATCGAGCGTCAGGGAAGGCCAGGAAAAGCCCTACACTCCCATGCATGAGCTCCAACCCATCTTGTGAAAGCCCATGGATGCACGATTCCTGCCGCCGCCACCTTCAGCGCTGTCATTCTTAAGGGCTCGCATGACCAGTCCCCAGCTTCTGAAGCCCACGCCTTTGATCGCCCTTTGCCTGGGCGGCATGGACCCGTCCGCAGGAGCAGGCCTCCTCCGGGATGTGATCACCCTCAGCGCCCTTGGTGTTCATCCGATGGCCGTGAGCACAGCCGAAACCCTACAGAATGGCTTGGCTTGCCAGCTTATCGAGGCGCCTTCCATGGATCCGGTGAAGCGGATCGAGGCTTTGGGGCCGCATCTGGTCGGGCGATGGGGGGTAAAGCTGGGCATGGCTGCCATGGATGAATCCACTTTCCGACGCCTTGCAGCCACCTTAAGGGCACTTGATCCCCCAATCCGGATCTGGGACCCCATCCTGGCCCCTTCGGCAGGCGTTGGCCTGCACGACGGGACGGATCTGCGCCGCATGGCCGATGTCCTGCTCAGGGATGGCGGGTGGATCGTGAACCCCAATCGGGGTGAGTCTGCCGCGGTCGCTGGCCTTCCCCCTGACCAGATCCAGACCGCCGAGGCGGAACTCCTTGCCCGCCCCTGGCTGGAGCATGGGGCTCTTGCGGTGTGGCTCAAGGGTGGCCATGCCCCTGGCGATGAAATCCACGATCTCTGGATCACCCGCGACGGCATCACCTCCTTGCCCTCGTCCCCCCGTCTCCCAGGCGACCGCCGAGGCACCGGCTGTACCCTGGCCGCCACCTGGTTGGGACTGCGGCTATTGGGCCGCTCTGAGATAGCCGCTGCCGGTGAATCGGCGCAACGCCTGAGGAATCGCTGGAACCAGGCGTTCGCCCCGGGAGGCGCAGGCCGCCCGGTTTTCGCACCGGAGGGCCTGTGCGCTTGGCCGGGGGCCCTGTGCGCTTGGCCGGAGGCCCTGTGCGCTTGGCCGGAGGCTCTGTGCGATTGACCGGAGGCTCTGTGCGATTGACCGAAGGCCGGGGCCACTTCATCCGCACCGCCCTCGACACGCCCTATGCGGGGTGGACCGGCACGCGGGTCCTGGAGGGTGTCGCCCCGACACCGTCTTTGGCCCCCTGGATGGCCTTGCGGGCTCTCAACGAGATGACCTCATTGCTGCCCGGCGGACTTGCGCTGGTGTGGGATGCCGAACCTTCCTGGCTAGGGGCGCTGGGGGGCGATTCGCGCACGGGTTTCTTCGAGGCCCTGAGCACTCTGCCCGGCATTTCCCTGCACTTGCGCGAGGCGGCCGCCAGACACTTCAGCAAGGGCGTTTTCCGGGGCTGGATTCACGGGCCGGGCATGCCCACCGGAATGCCTGGCGAACTGTGGCGTCATGGGGCTGTAGGCTGGGTGCCCGATGCGGGGAAGGCCTGGTCCCTCCCGGATTTCGGCCACGTGCCCCATGGAGACACGGCCCTGCTGAGCGCGTCAGACGAGGTGGTGCCGGGATTCCTCTGGGGGGAACTGCTGCTGCCCTTGGGTGCCCTCTCATCCCTGGATGCGGACGGCATCGCCGCGAATCTGGAGGCGCTCCAGCTTGAATTGGAGCGGGCCTTCAGCCTGCGCATGGCCGAAGGGGTCTGGCCCGCGGCTCTGCCGTTCCAACGGAAACGCTGCGGCTGGCGCGTGGGGATACTCGGGGGCACTGAATTCCAGGGCGCCAACGGCACCTGGGAAGCCGCAGCCGAAGGCCTGGCCGGCCTCGTGCGGGTGTTTGAAACACGACTCAAATCCTCCGTCCAGACAGGTCCGTGCCATGATCCGGAGGTGGCCTACCTGCTGGGGCTCCAGGCCATGCGGGAAGGTCTCCCGTGGCGCAACAGCCTGGCGCTGCCGCCTGCGCCTCCGAGCTTCACCATAGGCCTCGGCGCCGATTCCCGCATCCCATCCCCCCTGGAATCGCGCGCCGCCTTCCCCCTGCCACTGCGGGACCTGCTGCAGCATCCGCCCATTGCACTCCTGCGGGTACCGGCCGTACCCAGCGAAGGGGCCGCCGAAGCCCTTCTGGCCCGCCTCGCGGCCATTCCGGCCCTTCGCTGGCTCCCGCCGGACGTGCCTCTGCCGGGCCCCTTCAATCCCGAGCAGCCTTGGGCAACCGCGACGGATTTCCCCATCCCAGCGGATCCCCGGGCCGGGGTTCAGCGGGGCTTGTTCGGAGAATGGGAATGATCCGGATTTCGTTTCCTAACCACCAACCATTTTCTGCTCCCTTGAGTTACTGTAAAAAATTCACTGACACACAACCTGAATTTCACTTGGCTTGAATCCCCTTCATCCCCTTCATCCCTGTTGAAAATGCTTTTAAAACAAAGGATGAATGGGATGCTGCGGAGGGCGCTCCGCGCCTCCACTCAACCGGCCCGACCCAACTTCCATTTTGGTCGCAGGTCACTACCACCCTGAGGACCTCCTCAATCTTTCCCTGCTTTCTGTGTCCAGCGATTTTCAGTTGGATAACCTTGGGAATCAGTTCTTATTCTTCTTCACACGATGACTGTGAATGGATACGGTTTCCACGAAGCACCGAACCACCATCCGGAGTTGTCATGACCAAGCCGCTCATCATCGCCAAGGGCATCGCTGACCAAGTGGACCTGGAGATCCTGCCCCGCATGGCCAACCGCCACGGACTCATAGCAGGCGCCACGGGCACGGGCAAGACCGTGAGCCTGCGGGTGATGGCGGAGTGCTTCAGTGCCATCGGTGTGCCGGTCTTCATGGCGGACGTGAAGGGCGATATTTCCGGCATGGCCAAGGCCGGGTCCGAAAATCCGAAGATCACCGAGCGGTTGAAGGCTCTGGGTTCGCCGGACTTCGCATTCCAGGGCTGCCCGGTCACTTTCTGGGATCTCTTCGGCCAGGCCGGACATCCGGTGCGCACCACCATCAGCGACATGGGGCCGCTACTGCTGTCGCGGATGCTTAATCTCAACGACACCCAGGAAGGCGTGCTGTCCATGGCCTTCAAGATCGCCGACGACAACGGCCTGCTGCTGCTGGATCTCAAGGACCTCCGCTCGATGTTGCAGTACGTCGGCGACAACGCGGCGGACTTCAAAACCCAGTATGGGAATGTCAGCGCCGCCAGCATTGGCGCCATCCAACGGGGCCTGCTGGAGTTGGAAACAGAAGGCGGGGCGCACTTCTATGGCGAACCGGCCCTGGATCTGGACGACCTGATGCAGACCGGTCCCGATGGCCGCGGCATGGTGAACATCCTGGCGGCGGACAAGCTCATCACGTCCCCGAAGCTGTATGCCACCTTCCTGCTGTGGATGCTGTCGGAACTCTTCGAGCGGATGCCCGAAGTGGGCGATCCCGAAAAGCCAAAACTTGTGTTCTTCTTCGACGAAGCCCACCTGCTTTTCGAAGACGCACCTGACGCGCTGCTCTCCAAGATCGAACAGGTGGTGCGCCTCATCCGCTCCAAGGGTGTGGGCATCTACTTCTGCAGCCAGAACCCCCTCGACATCCCCGACAAGGTGCTTGGGCAGCTGGGGCATCGGGTCCAACATGCGCTGCGGGCCTTCACCCCCCGGGACCAGAAGGCCGTCAAGGCCGC
>JANXQX010000062.1 GCA_025353305.1 Holophagaceae bacterium | reverse complement strand
TGCGGAACGCTCTCGCGTCCCTCGCTTTTCCTACTCCCGCGCCATTGCCGATCGGAGGTTCGAATCCTCTCGCCAACCCTGGTGAGCGCAAAAAAAAATCGGCCGAGGTCTCCCTTCAGCCGAAATCTTCTGTGGTCGGCGCGAGAGGATTCGAACCTCCGACCCCACCCACCCCAAGGGTGTGCGCTACCAGGCTGCGCCACGCGCCGTGAATCTTTTACTTTAGGGGCAGGGGGCCAAAGGGTCAAGGAAGCATCGTAAAACCTAGGGAATCTTAAACGATGTGGGATGTTGAAACGGTGGGCCAGGCCTTGTTGCAAAACACTTTTTTTGCGGGCCTTCAACCTTTTTGGGAAAGGCTGTCCAGGCTGGTTTCGCTGGAATTGGCACGGGGCGTGAATCAGTTGTTGCGTGGTTGAACCCACACATCGCCGATCATCGGCAAGGAGAAATTCATGTCCAGCTTCACTCAGCGCCTCGCTCTTCTGCTTGCAGGCTCTGTTCTCTGTGGCGCCGCCCTCGTGGCGGGCGTTCCCACCCAGACTTCAGCCCTGAAGTCCTCAACAACCACGATCGTGAAGGCTCCGAAAACTCCGACCGTCAAGCATCGAGGCCATCGCCACGGCAAGACCAAAAAGCCTGTCAATACTAAGACCACGCTGAAGGCCCCTGTGGCCCCGGCGACTCCTGCCAAGTCCTGAATCCCGCCGGGCTTGATTGTTGCAAAGGGCCTGATCCGCATGGATCCGGCCCTTTAGGCTGAGAAATCCGGCAAAACGCAAAGCCGCTGATGCAACTGCCTCAACGCAGTGGCGATGGCCTCCAGGCTTTCGTTCGGCGCAGCGGTTGGAATGGACGCCGATGATTGCTCCTGTGACCTGGCTGACTTTGCCACCCCAGATTTCCTGGGCGTCGGCCCTTGCACATCAGGTGGATCGAGCCCCAAGGCTTCATGAAGCCCCCTCGCCAGATGGCCGGTAAGCAGCAGTTCCCGGCAATCCGATACGGTAAGGCCTTCCGAGATCCAACCGTGGATGCGGTGCAGGCGGGGCAATTCGTCCACGTGGTAATAGCGCAGATTGCCCTTCGATCGCCGGGGCTTGATCTCCGGGATCTGAGTTTCCCAATAGCGCAATTCTTTGGGGCCGACGCCGATGAGCCTGGCGGCTTCGCCGATCTTGAACCATTTGCGGGTCACGTCTCCCTCGACTCGATGCCCAGGGTCTTGAGCCGTTTATACAGGTTGGAGCGGTCCAGGCCCAGCACATCGGCCACCCGCGTCATGTTGCCGTTCTGTGTCTTGATTTCGCGCTGGATATAGATCCCTTCGAACCAGTCGCGCGCTTCGCGAAGGCTGGAGAAGGAAGGGAAGGAAAAAGGATCCGGTTCCGCGATGTGGCGCGACGCCAGCGGGCCCAGATCGCGAGCCGTGATGTCCGCGCCCCGGCTCAGGATCACCGCGCGCTCCATGAGATTCTTCAGCTCCCGGACATTGCCCGGCCAATCATGGTACAGCAGGATGTCCTTGGCGTCGGGCGCCAGGCGCTTGGCCGTGCGGCCATAGCTCCGGGAAATGCGGGCGATGAATGCCTCGGCGAGGGTGATGAGTTCGTCCAAGCGCTCCCGCAATGGCGGCACGCGAAGCGGCACCACGGCCAGACGGAAATAGAGATCCTCGCGAAAACGCCCCGCCTTGATTTCCTCGGCGAGATCCTTGTTGGTGGCCGCGATGACGCGCACGTCCACCGCCAGCGCCCCGCCGCCGCCCACGGGCTCGATGCGGCCCTCCTGCAAGGCCCTGAGAACCTTGGCCTGGGTCTTCATGGACATGTCGCCCACTTCATCGAGGAAGAGTGTTCCCCCGTCCGCCTCGCGGAATTTGCCGCGATGGTCCCGGGTCGCGCCGGTGAAGGCGCCCTTCATGTGGCCGAAGAGTTCGCTTTCGATGAGTTCCTCGGGGATCGCCGCGCAGTTCACTTCCACGAAGGGGTGTTCCCGGCGGGCGCTTCCTTTGTGCAGCAGCCTGGCGATCTCTTCCTTGCCGCTCCCGTTTTCACCCGTGATGAGCACCCGGCCTTCCGTGGGCGCCACCAGCTTGAGATCGGCCATCAGCCGTTTCATGGCCGCGCTTTCGGTTTGGAAGAACCGCTCGCCTTCGACTTCCTGGATGAGCCGGAGGTTTTCGTACACGAGCTGCGATTGTTTGAGGGCATTGCCCACAACCAGCAAGAGCCTATCGAGATCGATGGGCTTCTCGATGAAATCGAAGGCCCCGAGCTTGGTGGCCTGCATGGCCGTATCAATATTGCCGTGGCCGCTGATCATCACCACCGGGAGATCGGGTCGCAGAACCTTCGCCTGCTTAAGCGTCTCCAGTCCGTCAATGCCCGGCAGCCAGACATCCAACAGCATGAGGTGGATGCCTTCGCTATCGGGATTCTGAAGCAGTTCGAGCGCCTGCTCGCCACGCTCTGCCTTCAAGACCGCGTAGTGTTCATCGTTCAAGGTCTCGCCCAAGCTGCGGCGGATACCGGGCTCGTCATCCACGATGAGGATCGTTTGGGGCTGAGGCATACTTCAGGTTAGCTGAGCCTGTGGGACAATTCCCAAGAGCCTGTTTCAAAATGGGACGGGGCCGCGTTGGAGGTCAGCCGCGATGCAGCGCAAGGAATGGACCGCCGGGCATATATGTCATGTGCGCAAGGTCCGTGACGCCGCGATGTCCAGGCCCTGTGAGCCCGCAAGGGCGGGCGGGACGCACCGCGTTCCGCTGGGCGTGGATGCTGGCCTCAACCCTCCCATGTATCGAACGCCGCACCGCGGCCTTCTCCCGCGGCAAAGCCGCGGACACGGGCCCCCGGGCGGGGGCGGCGGGCTTCTCGATCCTGCGTCAGGCTCTGCTCACGTAGATTTCTACGCTGGAACCTCGCCTTCCTGGTCTCGCTCGCCCGGTGCGCCCCGCGCGACCCCGCCCCATTCTGAAACAGGCTCTTAAATGCTCGTTGATGCACATTGCCATTTGACCGGAAGCCACTTGGCCCAGGCTCAGGTGAAAGCCACCTTGGAACGGGCTTTGGCAGCAGGTGTGACGGGCTTCATCGCTGTGGGCACGGACCGGGAAGACAGCCACGCGGTCCTGGCTTTGGCCCGGGAGACGCCTCGCATCCAGGCCAGCCTTGGCGTCCATCCCCACGAGGCCAAATCCTGGAATGCGCAAACGGCAGCAGAACTTGAGTCCATGGCGAAGGACCCGAATGTCCGTTTCATTGGCGAGACGGGGCTGGATTGGCACTATGACCTGAGCCCCCGGGAAGAACAGGAACGGGCCTTCCGCGAACAGATCCAATTGGCCAAGCGTGTTCGGAAACCCCTCATGATCCACACACGATCCGCGCCCGAAGCCACCTTGCGCATCCTCTGGGAGGAGGGCGCGGAGGAAGTTTCCGGCACCATCCATTGTTTTTCCGAAGACATGGCCTTCGCCGAAGGCGCCCTGGAACTGGGCTTCTATTTGAGTTTTTCGGGCATCGTCACATTCAAGAACGCCCACGCCGTCCGCGACGTGGCTGCCTGGGCGCCGGAAGACCGCATTCTCGTGGAAACCGACTCGCCCTACCTCGCACCAGTGCCTCACCGGGGGAAGACCAACGAGCCAGGCTTCGTGCGGTTCGTAGCCGATCATCTGGCTCAACTCCGTGGCACCAGCAGCGCCCGCATCGAAGAATTGACCACCCGGAATCTGGAGGCCCTGTGCGGCTGGTCTCCCCCCATTTAGCGCGGCTGGCATTCGCTGCCGCCTTGGCGGCACCCTTGCCTGCCCAGGCACGGTTGCCACTGCCATGGGAAACGGCTCCGGCCCTTTCCTGGCGGGCGGGTCTCGGCAGCGATATCGGGGCCTTGGTCGATGCCGGATCCCAAGATCCAATTGCACTTGGAGCCCCAAGCGATGGCCCCGTAACAGTGAAGCTCACGGCCGATGGAACCCTTAGGATCGTGGGCGCCAAGGGCGTACGGCGTCTGCGTCTTGGCCTGCCGGGCAGACCGCTGCGGGCCTGGCGCGACAGGGGTATTCCACTGGATCTGACTGCTTTGGAATCAACAAACGAGTCCTGGCGTTTCCCCAGCGGTACACCTCTGGCCAAGGGGATTCAGGCCCTGCCTTGGGGGAGTGAGGATTTCCGAAATGCACTGAACGGTCTGCTTTGGATTCTTGATGATGGCGAACATTTCCTCACGGTGGTGCATCCCGCCACAGCCCGTGTGGTATTCCTGCCCTTGCCGATCGGCCAGGATTTCAATATGCGAATGACCCCGGGCTACCTGGAACTGCTCGAAAATCCAACCAGTGGTACCTCCAGCGCGCCACGTCGGTGGTCCCTGCCATGGCTGGCCCTGCTGCCGCAGTTCGCAAAACTGGCGCGGCCTGATGAGAGCCCGATGTCAGGAACAGCCCTGCTGCCTTTCCCCAAGAATTAGGGGCCGTTGCGCCTTGGCCAGCACTTTTCTGGCCAAGACGTTACGGCCCCTTATGTCGGCCGCAGGCCGACGCGATGGGTGGTGCTCTGAGCAAAGTCGAAGGGGTTACGGCCCCTCCAGCTATCGGGCGCCGGGAGCCCTCCCACTCACTGCGTTCGCGGAGCTGGAGCCTCTATCTCGGCCTCAGGCTGAGGCGAAATGGCACGGCCCTCGCATTTACCATCGGACTGCAAGGAAGCTTTCATACTGCTTGCGGCATCCAAATCCATAGGAGGATGAGCCATGTCCACCCAACGCACCCATCAATCTTGGAGCCTCCGGCTTCCCTTTTCTCCGTCCTTGCTGTCCGCTCTTCTCGTTGTAGCGGCACCGTTAGCCGTATGCACTCCAGCCCATGGGGCCACCTCGGTGGCACAGGAAGGGGATGAACTGATTTATCAGGGCGAAGCGCCGTATCGCTATGCGTCGGTGAAGGTACTGGAAGGCGATATCCGCATCCGCAAAGGCGATGTGGATGAAACCCTGTCTCGCGGCACGCCAATCGCTGAAGGCGATGTGGTAGATAGCCGCGGTCGTGGCGTCCTGCAACTGGGAGATGGCACCCGGGTGGCATTTGGCCGCAATACGCACTTCACCATCGCCGCCCTTTTTGCGGAAAAGGACGGTTCCCGCCAAGTGCTGCTCCGCCTGGACCGTGGCAGCTTGTGCGTGAATTATGGTTCCGAGAGCGAAGGCCGAATCCGTATCGACACACCTTCTGGCACCGCAGTCCTGGATGGCAAGGCCAATGTCACGGTGACTGTGGATTCTGATCAAAGCGTCAAGGTACATGTGGCTGTGGGCCGAATCAGTTTCACCAATGAGCGCGATCAGGCCCGCATCCTGGCGGGCGAGCGG
>JANXQX010000023.1 GCA_025353305.1 Holophagaceae bacterium | reverse complement strand
CTTCTCTTCATCAGTGGACGGAGGCTTCGGAGGTGTAGGGGCGGCCTTGGGTTGCCGTGGCACCTTGTAATTCCGAGGCTTGGGGGAAGGTGCATCTGGGTCTTTGGTCCGCACTCGCTTGGGAGACTCTGCCAGCTTGGAAAGCCATCCCTCGATCCGTTCCCGGCTCAGTTTCACCACTTCCACGGCCCCCAGGTCCGGGAGGATGTGGGCCCGAGTGGCGCACTGGGTCCGTTCAAGGGATTTCATCCCCCGGCGCTGGGCGTCTTCCATGTAATCGTTGAGGGCCACGGCCACCGTATAGGGGCCCTTCGGCACCAGTTCTCCCGCCATGGTTCTGGCGGCAGCGTTGGCGCACCCGTCGAACCACTCCCGGGCTTTGGCTTGGGCTTGGGTATAGGTGAGCACGTCTTTCCCGTTGGCATCGGCGTAATCGTCCGCAGTTCCTAGCTTGGTCTGCCGTTGCTTGCGGGTTTCCGGGTCATAGCTTCGGGCGAGCCAGGAACCGGCGGCCTTACTCCTTGGGCGCTGATAGATCATGTATTGCCCAGGTTGAAGGGGGTCAAGATGCCGTTCCTCGGCAGGCAGGGCAAGGCGGGCCCCCCTGGAGTCTAGTTTTGTTGATCGCTTCGAGCGGGCCATGTTGATACCTTTCTGCAAGGCGGTAGCATCGGAGTCAAAATGGAGTCAAAAACCCCTTCCTGGATAAGTATGGATCACCATGAACCGGAAACAATCAAATGATTGAGTTTTATGGGACATGTGAAATACAGAACAGTTCAGGAAAGGCCACAAATAGGCTTAGCCTCCCCCTCTCACGGCGATAGCAGGGGTTCGAGTCCCCTTGGGGCTACCAACAAACACCCTAGAGCAATCTAGGGTGTTCTTGTTTTATAGCGGCATTGCTCCCGGCTGGAAAGTCGCCACGGTAAATCTACGGTAAAAACATGCTCCCGGATTGGGGCATTCGGGCATGGTCGCAGGTGGACGATTTGCACCTTCAAAGAGCCAGTAGTTCAGTCTTCCAGGAGATCTCCGGAGCTGAAACATCATTTTTGAGCGCACACCTTAAAGGAAGGGTGATCCAGGCTCTTTCCAGGCCCATTTTAGAAGTCGCCCTGTCCAGCTCGAAGGGCCTTGAGCATCACATACCTGAATCCATGACAGGATCTTTCCAGTCATCAGGCATGACTATCCTTGCATCGATCCCAGCATTCTCCTTGAGCAAGAAAAGCAGGTGTCCACCATCAAGAAGCTCAAGGGGTTTTCCACTTGAGAAATCGAAAGCAGCCTTGCCATAGCCGCTAGTCGTCACAAGGATTCCTTTCGATGCCCCTTCGTTCTGCATCGTCCCGAATAAATCCCTAACGGCACTCACGCCCACGGTGTTCTTGTACCTTTTAGCCTGAATTACGACCTTGCCTCCAAATATAGGTCGCGGATCATAAGCTACGCAATCAACACCACCATCTCGAGATGCCTGTGTAAGCTTCGTCTCCAATCCCATTTTCTGAAACAGATTAGTGATTAGAGATTCGAACTCTCCAGGGGAAAGATCCATCAAGTTTTGACGCTGATCAAGAGTGGATAACACATCGCTTTCTTGAATAAATCGAGGGTCAACCATATTGAATTCAAGAAGTGGACGAACCGGGGCCAATTCCGCGGGACTCCTGGAAAAGGATGCCTTCAGCGTCTGAAGGGCAGCGGCGGGTTCCGCCTTTTGGAGATTGATGGCTTTGATTTGATCCCTTGTCGTCCTGACGGTAACGAGGCAAGGACGAATCCCTTGACCGGTACCTGGATGAATTGTGTCAACAAAGCCGTTGAGAACAATTGTTTCCACAATTCCTTCCGTGTCTGCTGAGAATAATTCGTGAAGGCATCGCAGGGTGATTTGGGCAATCACAGACGCATAAAGGTTGCGGCGATCTTTCTCTGGTCTTGGTGACTCATTCACCTTGTCGCTGGATTTAATGTAAGAGTAAACCTTAACATAAGGGATGATATCGTCCATTTTTGGGAAATCATATTCAATCACCAACTGTTTGGAGTCCCGGACATATGCAATCTTAGATTCTTGAGGGAACTCTTCGGGGTAGACGCTATTGTTCAAGACTGCTTTGGAGTATTCCTCGACAGCAA
>JANXQX010000253.1 GCA_025353305.1 Holophagaceae bacterium | reverse complement strand
GTGGGCCGATTCAACGCCGAAGGGCAATGGCTCAGGCCAAAGGCCCCTGAAGAACCTCCGCCCACCAGACCGGAAGTGGATCCGGAAGCTCCTGGGGAGCATTAGGGGCCGTTGCACACCGGTCAGCGCATTTCTGGCCGGGGTGCTACGGCCCCTTATGTCGGCCGCAGGCCGACGCGATGGATGGTGGTCCGAGGAACATTGGAGGTGTGCTACGGCCCCTTATGTCGGCCGCAGGCCGACGCGATGGATGGTGGTCCGAGGAACATTGGAGGTGTGCTACAGCCCCTTATGTCGGCCGCAGGCCGACGCGATGGGTGATGCCCGAACGCGTGGTTGGAGGGCGTTACGCCCCTAAACTCGCCACAGCGACGCCCGTGCCGTTAATCTCATATTAGATCTACACGCACCACCGGAGTCCTGATGCATCCCCTCGTCGAGCGATTCATCGCCAAGCAGTTGCCCGAACCTATGGCCATGGCCTTGTTGGGGGGCAGCCTTCCGGTGCCGCCACAAGATCTGCTGCACGCCATCGCCGGAGCGGTTTTCAGCGAGTCGCAATTCGCGCCACGGGGCATCGAGACCCTGATGGGGATGCCTGAGTCCCTGCTCACCCTTGCCATCTCGGGAGAAGTGGAAGACCCGGATATCCTGGGCGTCATCCTGGTGCACCGGAAGGAACCGGCCCTGCTGGAGCTGGCTCTGCTGCACCAGGCCCTGACCGCGGAATGGATGGAGCAGGTCGTGCCCCATCTGCCGGGCTCGGTGCTGGAAATCCCCCTGAACAACCAAGTGATGTGGCTGAAGCGGCCGCGGATCCTGGACCTCATCGAGGAGCACCCCGAAGGCGACTACAACATCAAGCGGCGGGTGAACGAGAACCGTTTCCACGTGCTAGGGACCGCCACCAAGGAAGTTTTCGAAGAGCGCATCGAAATCCTGGAAGATGTGATCGCCGGCAAGCTGGACAAGGCCTGGGCGGAACTGCCCATGCCCATGGAAAGCCCCACCGAGGCAGCCGAAGACGAAGAGGTGGAACCCGGCGCCGAGGAAGATGTCGAAGCCGTCAGGGAACGCCTGCTGAAGCCCATCCTGGACATGGATGGCAACGAGATTCCCCTCAGCCTCACACAGCGGGTCATGCGCCTGAAAACCAACCAGAAAATCATGCTCGCCATCAAGGGCGGGAAGGAAGAGCGCACCCTCCTGATCCGCGAATCCAACCGCCTGATCCAGGTGAACGTGATCCGCAACCCGCGCGTCGGCGAAGGCGAGGTGGCCTACATCTCCCAGATGCGCACCGTAAAGGAAGAAGTGCTGCGCATCATCTCCATGAACCGCGAGTGGATGAAGAAATACACGATCATGAAAAACCTCGCCTTCAACCCCCGCACGCCCTTGCCCATTGCCATGAACCAGATGAAGCGCATCAACGAATTCGACCTGAAGCTCATGCAGAGGGACCGGAACATCCCTGAACTTCTGCGTCGGGAAGCCAAGCGCATTCTTTCCGGCAAGGTCAGTGGCTGATTGGCAACGGCTTTGAATCCAGCTACCATGGGCATCTCCGCGGGCGTAATTCAGCGGTAGAATGCCAGCTTCCCAAGCTGGACGTCGTGGGTTCGATCCCCATCGCCCGCTCCAAACGCAAACCCACGTCACCACTAGGTTTCGTGGGTTTGTTGTTTCCGGTTTCGATGTGTTTTTGATGCATTCGTGAGGAGATTTGATGACGTGTAAGTGTTGAAGAATGAAGTTCTAAAAGGGGAGGAGTTACGTTGGAGTTACGCTGGCGGGACACAAAAAAAAGAGCCGGGTGCAAAGCTTAAATCTTTCCCTAGAACCGCGAAACTCCTCCGTTTCCTTCATGGCGGGCAGCACAAGTGAGACTGGGTGTGGCGCAAGGTGGAGACTCCTGAAAAATCTCGGAGGGCCCGCAGCAGGCGCCTTTCCGGATGTGGAGGCCGTGATTTTTCTGGAGGTACCTTGCGCCACGCCCTGGCGATTTGACCTTTTGTGCAGAAGGAAAGGTGGCTTGCCGATCTGAGCTTTATTAGGTACTTGGCATTTCTTTCTCAGTTGCTCACTCGCAACCAACCCTATGCGGGACGGAGGTGAGTTCCAGGCACCAGCCATCGCGTTTCATGTACATGTATGGTTCACAGCACAGATTATTGATCACGTGTAATTCTGCTGGAACTGAATTCCCAATTTCTGCTTTAGATCAGTCAGCAGTTTCGTTCCCTTGGCAACCTGATCGTTGGCGCCGAGCTCTTGGTAGAGTGGTGCAACCACATCCAAACTGGCCTGCAATATATCGTCTGTGAGCAGCCCGAATTTAATGTTGGCAAGTTCGCTGACAGTAGGGTTGGCTTTCCCGGCTAGGATGGCAGCGACGTGCATGGCCACATAGAACAATAAGTTGGCGCGGTCCTTAGGAGCCAGTGAGTCCCGAGTTCGGAGAAACGAATGCACCGCCTTTATGATCTTCGCTGCAATGAGATAAAGCGCAATCGGGTACCGGTCGTTGAATAACTGGTTGTAGTCCTCTTCCTTCTTGATCAGCGAGGACGGTCGAGCCCGGGCGTCGGCCGGTCGCTGCAAACTGATTGCCATCACCGCTTGAGCCAATAGAGCAATACTAATTATTTTGTCAGTGGGCTTCCCAAGTTGCTTTTGTGAATTCTTGCGGCGGTCGTAGAAAATTTGAAATGCAGCCAAATATTCCTCGATGTCTCGGTGAATTTTCTCTGTCGCCCGAAGAGAGGCGGCCGGGATAGATGTTTGACTGTTGGTTGCCTTGATGATTCGGTCTCTGCTGGCAGGAATAGTGGCCACAATCACTCTGACCATCACGCATCTGGTTTCAGCTGAAGTATTAGCTGCTCGAAAATAGTTAAAGATCTCTGTGGATGTTTGTTGGCCGTTAACAATTTGTGGGTCCTCAATAGTCAGGACCTTGCCTCCCTGGACGGCTTTGCTGGCCACCACAGTGATCCCGTTATTGAGCCACCAAAAATCTTCCCGGCTAGTTTCGGTAAGTGATCTTTGGATATCTTCGTTGACTTGGGTATTGCCTTGGTAATCCCTCACATTGGCCTCGAATAGGCTCTTGCGAAGCTGGCCATCCTCAGCACGGATGAATCTAATGAACTCCTTCAATGGCACCAGTGCGATGTATCCGTCCTTCGCGGAAAGGCTTTCCGTGAATTCGATGTCGTAGGATCCGATTGGTTGGCGCCGCGCCAAAGCCAAAAGGTCCGATGCTCCACAAAAATTGAATTCGTATTTTGCGTTAGAAAATAAGCTGGTGACAACATTGCCCAAATCATCCTTTTTGCGTACCACATTCGGGGAAACAGTGTTGCTGTCTCCTCTAGAGGCGTAGATGTACCTGAAGTGCAATGTAGGGAAACGTGAAAGAATCCCAGAGTAGAGATGACGGAAAACTTCTACCGCCGATCGGACACCTTCGTTGTAAACTGGTTTGAATTCATCCACAGTCCGAGAAAGTTGGAAAAGGTTTTCGGTTACCGCCTTAAGTTTGTTTATGACATCTTCGTTAAAACCGGCTGACGTTTTTGCTTGGATGATGACGACCTCGATCAACACATTTTTTTTCAGGGTCGTGGAATCAAAGTCTTCCTGCACCAGTTCGCCGTTAGCAAATGTGTAGATCCCGTCTATGCCTCCATCATTTCCACCACCGGTGAGGCCGGATTCGATCTCATCGTCCGAAAGGTCATAATCCTTAAGAACTTGCTCAGCCACATAAATTTCAAAATATTCGGGCTTGCTTGAGGTCGGAACCCGATTCTGGCGTTGTTCCTCGATAATCTGGTCGAGAATAATCTGATCGTTATTAGCCATTGCTAGTCTCCCCTCTGGCATTTGCCAGAAATTTGCCTTCGCTTACCCAACATTCACCGGCACCAGTGTCATTGTGTCGTTGCCGAAGATGTCGATGACCTTCACGGCGACGGTGTAGCGGCCGGGCTTGTCGTAGGTATGGGCGATGGTGGTCAGTTCCAGACTGCGGTCCTTGCGGGTGCGGAAGCTCTGCCATTGGTTCTCGAAGATGTAGCTGCCGGTCCAGCGTTCCTCGAAATCCAGATCCTGGCCCTCTGCCGGTCGCAGGCCGCCTTCGTTCGCGTTCAGGCCCATCGAGACGGATTCTTTGATGATCTCCTTCCGGCTCTCATAATCGAAGTCCACGGCCCAGTAGTCCACCCAATCGGTCCATTGCTTGGTGAGCACATCCTTGGTGACTACGCCCTGTTTGTCCTTGCTCACTTTGACGAGCTGGCCATTGCTGCAGATGACCTCGCTCTTGCCCTCTTTCAACTCGGCAGCCAGCGAATCTTCAAGCCCCTGGCTGTGGTAGACCGAGAAATCCGTCAACTCGATGACCAAACCCAGCTTGTGGCTCTTGTCGTAGCGCGGCGTGGCCTCCACGTAGCTGATATCCGCGAAGCGCACCTGCCCCTTGTCCACGGCTCGCTTATCGAAGACTTCGGGGGGGATGGTCTTAGGGGCGATGTCGATGCCTTTCAGCTTCGCCTCCTCCAGCACCGCCGGGAAAAGGCCCATCTCGAATTCAAAGGCCAGCACATCCACGCGGGAGGCGCCACGCTTGCGGCATTCCGTGATGACCTCCTCCACGAAGAGGCGGCCCACGGGCAGGTTGATGGGGCCAACGACCACCAGACGCCCCGCATTCCTGCCGTGGAAGAAGCTTTCGTTCTCCAGGGGCTGAGCCTTGTAAGCGCGCAGGATCAGTTCTCGGAACTCTCGTTCTTTGCGGGCCAGGGCCTCTTCCTTCCGCTTCTTGCTGAGGTTGCCACCCACGTTCAGGTAGGCCTGCCGCTCGTAGCGTCCCAGGTTCAGAACCTCGAAGGCACGGAATTCCTGGCCTTTCGTCTTCAGATCCCGTTGCACCTGGATGAGGCGCTTGCGCGTGGTGTGGATCCCGAATTTGCCGAGATCTGTGGCGATCCACTTGCGACCCAGCTTTTCGGCGACGGCAGCCGTGGTGCCGGAGCCGCAGAAGAAATCGGCGATGAGATCGCCTTCGTTGGAGCTGGCTTTGATGATGCGTTCTAAGAGGGCTTCGGGTTTTTGTGTTGGGTAATCGAGGCGTTCATTTGCCACAGGATTAACTGCTGGGATATCTGTCCAAAGTGATTGGAGCTTGATACCTTCCATTTCTTCCAAATACTGCTTATATTGAATCCGCCCCGTCTTATCTTGTGGGAATATAAGTCGCCCCTGCCTGTCTAATTCTTCCATTTTTGCCCGAGTCCATTTATACCCGTTAGAATGTGGCAAAAAGCCTTTGTATTCGTAATATAAATTTGGCCTAACACCCGGATTTCCAGTAGGTATCGGAATATACATGCGACCATTTTCATCCGGCCTTGCTCGTTGGAGATATTTTTCTTCATAAGCGTGATACTGCATATTGAAATTATATTTATCTGTTTTTGCGTACCAATAAACAGTATCGTGCAGCACTCCACATTGTTTGCTCGATAGCCCTGTAGACGTTGATCGTTTCCAAATAATTTCATTTACAAACAAATCTCTTCCAAACACCTCATCCAAAATGGATCGAAAAAATGCGCTCACTCGCCAATCGCAATGCACGTAAATACTTCCCTCGTCGTTCATCAGATCCCGCATAAGGATCAGCCTCTCGAATATCATGGCGATGAAGCTATCTGCGCCACGCCCCCAGGTATCGCGGTAGGCGATCTGCTCCAGGAGATTCGGTTCCTTGTGGAAGGTCTCGCCGCCGATCTCGATATCCATGCTGAAGTCGGCGCCCACGTCGAAGGGCGGGTCGATGTAGATGAGCTTCAGGCCACCCGCTTCCTCGATCTGGCGGCGCAGGGCACCGGATTTGAGGCTGGAAAGGATCAGCTTGTTATCGCCCCAGATCAGCTTGTTGGTCCACCCCTTGGCCTGTCGCCCGCTGGCATCAAAGCCGATGAGCTGGTTCTCCTCGTGTTTTTCTCGACGCGGTTCGTCGATGTGCTCCAGGGTCTGGAAGGGCAGAATGGCCGTGCACACATCCCGCGTCTTGCCGTTCCACACCAGCTCTACCTCTCGTTTATCCGCGAAGAGCAGGAAACGGTATTTCTCTGGCAGGGGCTTGCCCGCCTGGATCAGCGCGATGAGATCGCGCTTTTCGGCATCGCTGAGTTCGTAGCGTTGAGATTCCTGGGGAGGACGGGCCATGGCTAGGGCTTTCTCGATTTGGGCTTCTTGGGGGTTCTGAGTTCAGGAGTCCGGGCGCTTTTCTCGGGCAAGGTCTTTTTGGGTG
>JANXQX010000303.1 GCA_025353305.1 Holophagaceae bacterium | reverse complement strand
TCTAGCCTCCCATCCGCACGTGCTCCAACCAATTGAACAGCTTGAAGCCGGGGGGCGCAAGGCCATCGTGGCCTACTCGCTGGGCAATTTCATCGCCAATCAGGATCGCTTCTACCGCGCCGATCTCTTTCCTGTCGCGGGGGGCGATAATCGGGACAGCGCGGCCCTCCGTGTGACTTTTTCGAAGGAATTGGATTTGAGCGGTCTCCAGACCGTAAAGCTTAGAAATGTAAGTTATGAACCCCTTTGGACTGAAAATAATGCACGGGAAATGCAAGCAGGGAAAGGTGGGCGCCGCGAGGTTCGCGTTTTACGGGTGAACGCCGCGCTGGCCCAGGCTCGCAAGGAGGTGGATCGTCTGGCGGACCCGAAATCAATGGGCGATGAGCGGTCGCGTCTCATTGCGCTGCTTGAAGCCCAGGAAAGCTTGCGCACTTTGCTCTTGCGCAAGCAGCGCATCGCAGGGATCGTCGGGCAAAATTTCGAAACCAGGTAAACAACCGAAGTCCCGACGCCAAGATCAAGGCCAGTGCCAAAATCACCTGCACCGTCCAGGATATTTCAGCCTGACCCTTCATCTCGGAGCGTCATCCGTGTGACCAAGTTATAATGGCGAATCGGCTTGTTATTGAATAACGGCTTCGGCTTGGAGCAAGGCAATGAATTCAGTCTGGAAATGGTTCCATCTTGGCACGTCGAGTCTCGCCCTGGCCCTGGCCATTGGCTGTGGCGGCACTCACACGTCCATGCCGCGGCAGGCGCCCGACGTGGAACTGAGCCTTGATCTGGCAAAGCTGCCCGTGGCGCCAGACACGGTTGGACATTTCACGGCGACAGTCCGTTCGATCAACGGTTATGTCGGGAAAGTCGATCTTTCGGTGGACGCACAAAGCGCGGACGTGACAGCTTCCGTTTCACCGGCCACCCTTACAATAGGTGCAATAGGTGCGGATCCAATGACTGCAACGGTTTCCGTGCGGGTGGCAGGATGGGCCACGGCTGGTGATCACGCCATCACGCTCCATGCGCGTGGAAATTTCGAAGATAAGAATCTGCCCTTCAAAGTGAGCGTGCCACCTTCCCAGCTGCTCCCGGTCTTCACTTATGTGAATTTCACTCAGGCCAACCTCCCCATGATGGCATTCAAGGATGGCGACATGCCATGGCGATTGCTGGAGGGAAACCAAGGGGCATACAGTGCCCCCGTGACAGACCCGGCAGGCCGCTACGGCTTGGCCTATGGCTACAACTGCAACATCGGCACTTTTCACTCCTTCCAGATGAACTATATTTTCCAGACGATGCAGGAATCGAGTTCCCTGGGAGTCTATTTCATTTGTGATCCACCGCCGGGGGAGGGGGGCGACCCGGTGCTCTATTCTTTGCGGGGCCTCATCCAGGGGCAGGGCGCCGCCTCGGGCTATCTGGTGACCAGCGCCGCCACGCTGCCGTTCGATGGCAACGCCAGTTCCTATCTGACCCGGGTGTTGAAGGGGAAGGGGGATTTGGCGGGTTGGGTCTTTTCCAATCCCGACACCCACATTCCCACGCGCTTCTTCCTGGACCGTGGACGGGACGCGCAGAGCGATGCGGCGCGAGATGTGGATTTCAACGCTGATGGCTTTGACCCAGGGCCGCCGCAACCCATCACCTATGGCCCTGTTGGAAGCGATGAGACGGTACAAGGCATCGTCCGCTATTTCACTTCTGGCGGGCAGTATTTGGGGTTGGGAGATGGCACGAGCCTGCCGTCCTACGCCGCCTTCCCGCCCAAACGCAGCGTGTCCGGCGACAGCTATGGATACGGATTCAGCGCCTTTGGCCCTGGCCATGGGGAGTCCGTCTATGGAGGCGGCCAGGGGCTGCCAGGAGCTTTATCCATCAACTTCCCCACCCCCGTGCTCCCTCTTCAAGTGGATTGGCTCCCGGGTTCCTATAAGAGGCCGGGATTCAGCTGGTCCTCGGTAAGCCCATTGCCAAGGTTGCAGCAGTTTTCCCTGAGCCAGAATGCCAATCAGGAGCAGGTCTATTGGTACCTGCTGTTCAGTGAAGGCTGGCTGGGAGCCGGCGTTCACAATGTGCAAATCCCGGATTTCACAGGCTTCGCAGGGTGGGATGATCGCTGGGGTTTCCGTGCTGGCAAGCCCGTGAACGTGGAGCATGGGCAGTTCGGATCCATCGGAGGCGGTGCAACGAGTGCCGCCGCCACAGAAAATGCGACGGCGATGATGTATTCCCGCCTGAATCCTGGCGCGGGTTTGATGAAATTCCCGACACCTGGCCAGCAGCAGGGTGGGTTCCGCGTGGTGGGTCTGGCATCCGCCCAATCGGCCAACTCGTATTCAGCCACACGGTCGTTGGTGACTACGCCGTGACCCCGTGGAATTTCGGGATCAAAAACCTATAACCCCAGCAGGCTTCTTCCTTCTGCTTCCAGCTTGTCGAGAAGGGCCGTGTCCGTGCGGCTTTGCAGGTAGATCTTGAGTTTGGGTTCGGTGCCGCTGGGGCGGAAGGCGGCGAAGGCGCCGCTTTCCAACCGGAATTTCAGCGCATTGCTGCGGGGAATTTCCTGGGCGATATCCTTTCGATCGGGGCGATCCAGGATGGGCGCCACTTCACCATTCGGCCCGTGCCAAACGCCACTCTGGAAGTCTTCCCAAGCCACGACCTTTTCCCCGCCAAGTTGCGCGAGGCCGGCGGAACGGATGCGCGCCATGGCTTCAGCGAAACGCTGGGCGCCGCCGGGGCGCGGGTCTTCAAGATTCACCAGGCGGTTGTGGAATGTGCCGATGCGTTTCTGCAGGGCATCCACGGCTTCGAACAATCCGAGTTCTTTCGCCTTGTAGTGGCCGATCATTTCGCCGACCACAAGTGCCGCCAGGACTCCGTCCTTGTCGCGCAATTCATCGCTCAACAGCATCCCGAAACTCTCTTCGGCTCCGAAAGCATAAGTCTCGCGGGTCTCCACCAGGCGGTCCATGCAGGCGGCGATGTTCTTGAAGCCGGTGAGGGTCCACATCACCTGCAAGCCATGATGGTGCGCGACTTCCGCCATGAAATCCGAGGTGACCACGGTACTGACACAGACGCCGCTGAGTCCCTTGTTGCTGCAGAGGTAATCCAGCGTGAGGGCCGCCAGATCGTTGCCACTCATCAACTCCCAGACGCCGGCCCGTTTAGCGACCACACCGATGCGGTCGGCATCAGGATCATTGGCCAGGATGGCCTCGCTGCCGAATATTTGCGCGTCAGCAAGGGGTGCCGCGTAGGCGGCGATTTCCTCGGGGTTGGGTCGTGGCGCCGTGGGGAAGTCGCCATCCTGGACCGACTGCGATTCACAAATGTCCAGGGGGATGTGGGCGCGGCGGAACAGTTCCGGTACGAAGGCGCCGCCGGTGCCATGAAATGAGGTGAAGAGCAGCTTGGGATTCACGAACTGGGCGGGTTTTTGGCGAAGTGCCAAGCCCAGAGCCAGATAGGCTTCTTCAATTTCAAGGGGGATGGTCCGGATGTCCTGGTCCATCGATTCCGCGGGACTCTCCGGCACAAGGGGCAGCACGGCCGCGTTGGCTTCGATCTCAAAGTCCCAGGGGGCAAGCACCTGAGCGCCACGGTCGTCGTAGGCCTTGTAGCCGTTGTAGGCCTTGGGATTGTGGGAGGCCGTGATGATCACGCCGCAGGCGGCGCCCAGTTTCCGCATGGCGAAACAAAGAAAAGGCGTGGGTAGCGGCCGATTGCCAAGGAACACATCGAAACCATCAGCTGCCAGCACGCGCGCAGCTTCACGGGCGAAAGAAGCGGAGTTGTGCCGCGTGTCGAACCCCACCAGGGCCACCTGCTTGCCCGGTGCATGGAGTTTTGTCACCGTGGCGAGGGCCATGGTCGTGCGCCGCACGTTGGGCTTGTTCATGCGCTTCAGACCGGCGCCCATGATGCCCCGCAGGCCACCCGTGCCGAAGGCCAGAGGCTCTGAAAAACGATCGGCCAGCTCACTCGAAGCGTCAGCATCACCTGACTTCGCGCTGTCCATGAGGGCCTGCAATTCCTCACGCAGATCAGCCTCAAGATGGGGCGAGGAAAGATAGGAAAGCGCGACTTCGATGGACATGGGGACCCCGGAAGAATCTACAACTTCGCCAGCCTCGGCCACAGGGTCTGGTATTGGCGGGAGAAGGATTGAACCTTCGCGGACCAATCGTAGAAGGGTTTGTCCTCCAGGCCCGACAAGCCCAGCGCTTTCTGGATGTCGCGAAGGATGTTGGCGGTCACCAGACCATCCCCGCCGGGATCAGGGAATTTCATCGCGGGGATCATGCGGGATACAGTTTTTGAGCCCAAACCCATGAATCGTTTTTCGGTCTGGGCTTCGGCCTTGAGCAATTCGATCTGCCCATCCGCGGGATCACCAAGATCCGCGTCCAGGCCTAGCAGAAGCCGTTTCACTTCGGTCAGTGGAAGCGGATATTCACGATGATCGGCCCATCTGGAATTGGCTATGAGCCACTGAAAAATACGGGACAGCTCATCCTCTTGGTTCGATTTCACACCGGCCTTGCGGCTCGCCGCCTTCGCGCCCTTCAAGGGCAGTTGGTTTGTCTCATGGGAAATCAAGGCGGATATCAGCCGGTACAGGTCGTCATGGGAAACCTGGTTGGGCGCGAACCCGTTGATGTCCAGGTGCATCAGCATCGCGAGCAAGGCGGTTTGTGCGTTGCCATCGTAAAAGGGCAACTCATCGACCAGACCTTGGAGCAGAGCGGCCGTTTTTTCCCTGGGGTCGGAACCTTCCATCAGCAATCCGGTGCTCTGAAACTGGCGGGACACGGCGGCTTCCAGCAGGAGTTCATCCCGCAGTCCCAAATCTTTGACCGGAGCTTCGGTGCCCATGGAAAAGGCCACCAAAGCTCGGTGCAATTCCAGAATGCGGGCCTCGGAGAGAAGCTGGATGGAAATCGGTCCGCTGCTGGCGGGGGCTTTAACGCCAGACTTCGCCTTCACCACGGTTTTTGCGCTTCAAAGGCTGGCGCCTGGGTCACGACGGAATGGGAAAGATTGGGCCTCATCTGATCCAGTGTAACCAGGTCCTTTGCACGGGTGGACCCGGGGTGGTGTGATGCTGGAAACAAATGGGGTACAGAAATGTCCGTGAGCGCATCCTACCGTGAATTCGTGCTGGACCAACTAGGCGCCGTGGCGCCGGTGAGCTCGAAACCGATGTTCGGCGGTGTGGGTGTCTACTCTGGGGGTTACTTCTTTGCGCTGATGGCTGACGATCGCCTCTACTTCAAAGTGGACGACAGCAACCGTGGTGATTACGAGGCCAAGGGGATGGGTGCCTTCCACCCCTTCGGGGACGAGCGGGCCATGGGGTATTTCGAGGTGCCGGAGGACGCACTGGAGGACCCCGAGGAACTGGCCCAATGGATGACCAGGGCCATCAAGGTGGCTGCCTCGAAACCGCGCAAGAAGAAGGCCCGCTGAGCCTCAAGCGAGATTAATATGCCTTCATGACTCCATGGCTTCTCGCTTCCCTCGTCGCACCGGTTTCCCTGCAAGCGCAGGTATCCAAGGTGATAGCTCCCGTTCCCGAAGGGCCGGTGGAGGTCGTCCGTGCCCTCTTCGCGGATCATTTCAAGCACACCATGGGCTTCACGAAGGCTTCCTTGGCACGCAAGTCGAAGTGGCTGAGCCCCGATCTCCTCGCCCGGCTGAATGCCGAGCTGGCCCGGCCTGGCAATCCGGATGAGGTACCTAACATCGACGGAGATCCCTTCACCGACAGCCAGGAATACCCTAAACACTTTATGGTGGGCAAGGCCATGAACGAAGGCGGACTGACGCGGGTTCCCGTGACCTTCAGCGGCAATGGCCCCAAGCAGATGGTGGTGGCGCTATTGCGAAAAACTGGTGGAAGCTGGTCCGTTGACGACCTTGCCTACCAGGACGGCAAGACCCTGCGCGGCCAGCTCGGCAAGTAAATCGGCCATGTTGATCCGTCTTGGCACCCCGTACGATTTGACGCTGCTCGAAGACCTCAGCGTGCGCACCTTCCGCGAAGCCTTCGAAACCTTCTACAGGGTGGAGGATTTTGATGCTTTCCTGCAGGAGGCCTACAACCCCGAAAAATTAGGCCGGGAATTGCTGGATCCCGCCTGTACCTTCCTGTTTGCCAGCATCGAGGAGGAGCCTGTCGGCTACGCTTTGGTTCGCCAAGGTCCACCTGAACCATGCGTCAAGGGTCCAGACCCTATCGAACTGGTGCGGATCTACGCGCTGCAGAAAGCGGTGGGGAAGGGCCTCGGATCTGCGCTGATGGAGGCCTGTATCGGTGTGGCGAAGGAGAAGGGTGCCCGCACCCTCTGGCTCGGCGTCTGGGAGCGGAATCCAAGGGCTCTGGCCTTCTACGCCCGGCTCGGTTTTGTCGATGTGGGGTTCCACCATTTTCAGATAGGCAGCCAGGTGGACGTGGACCGCATCCTGGTGAAGGACCTTTCTCAGCCATGAATCTGATCCTGCTTTTCGATGAAGATTTTATTGCGCCTACACGGGTCAGACTCGAAGGCCGCCGTTTCGCCCACGTGTCCGCGGTCCATCGGGCGACTCTCGGCGATTCGCTGACCGTCGGGGTCGTGAATGGCAGGATGGGCCATGGCATGGTCACCCGCCTGGATGCGGAGGCGCTGGAAATGGAGCTGCTGCTGGATCGGGATCCTCCGCCAAAACTGTCGCTGACGCTGATTCTTGCCATGCCCCGGCCCAAGGTCCTGAACCGCGTCCTGGCTGCCGCCACGAGCCTTGGTGTCGCCCGCATCGTCCTGCTCAACGCCTGGAAGGTCGAGAAAAGTTATTGGAAGAGCCCCCGGCTCAGCGATGAAAATTTGATGCGACAGCGGATCCTTGGTCTGGAGCAGGCCAAGGACACGGTTCTTCCTGAGCTGGGCCTGGCGCGATTGTTCAGGTCCTTCGTGGAAGCTGAACTGCCCGTCCTGGTGGAAGGTACGCTGGCGCTGGTTGCCCATCCTGGGTCAAGGGAACCCTGTCCTCAAGGCGTCTCCGGGCCGACTACGCTGGCCATCGGGCCCGAAGGCGGATGGGTGGATGCGGAGATCCAAAGCCTGATCAACATTGGGTTTCAGCCCGTGGATCTGGGGCCGAGGATCCTGCGCGTGGAGACGGCCTTGGCTGCCGTGGTCGGGCGGCTCTGCTGAGAGGTTGCGAAGCGGGGATTCATGGTTTGTGCTTTGCTGGGGTTTCAGATTCCGGGGAAGACGTGGCATCGAAACAGAAAACATGGTGGCGGCGTGTCGCGCGTTGGTTGTTCATCGGCATGCTCGGCTGCGTGGCTGGAAGCGTACTGCTGGTGCTGATGCTGCGCTTCATCCACCCGCCCTTTTCAGCGCTGATGGTGGAGCGGCGGATCGCGTCCTGGTTCAGCCCTGGACCCTACACCTCCCGCCACACCTGGGTTTCCCTGGAGGACATGGCGCCCTCCGTCGGCGTGGCGGTCATCGCGGCGGAGGACCAGAACTTCGCCGAACATTTCGGGTTCGATTGGAAGGCCATCGAAAAGGCCTACGCCCACAACGAGCACAGCAAGCGCAAGCGCGGCGCCTCAACAGTGTCCCAGCAGACCGCCAAGAACCAGTTCTGCTGGGAGTCCCGCTCCTGGCTGCGCAAGGGCGCCGAAGCCTACTTCACGATGCTCATCGAGCTGGGCTGGTCCAAGCGGCGGATTCTGGAAGTCTATTTGAACATCGTGGAATTCGGCGATGGCGTGTATGGCGTGGAGGCGGCTTCGACCACCTACTTTCATAAACGCAGCAGTAAACTGCGGCCGAGTGAGGCGGCCCTGCTGGCGGCGGTGCTGCCCAACCCCCACAAGTACCGCGTCGATGCCCCGAGTGCCTATGTCCGCAGCCGCCAGGCCTGGATTCTCGGGCAGATGGGGCAGCTGGGAGGCGAGCAGGTGGTGAAGGATCTGGGGAACTGATTGACAGAGGCAGCCAGGTGCGGGACATTTTGCGACGGATTCTCATCCTGACTTCTGGTTTTCAAAGGTCCCTCAATGCCGCGCGTCGTCTTCACTGCCAATCTTCAGCGCCACGTCTCATGCCCGCCCTGCGCGGTCGCCGGCCGCACGGTGCGGCTGGCCCTGGATCAAGCTTTCAGCCTCTATCCCGGATCCCGTGGCTATGTGCTGGACGAGCGCGGCGCGCTGCGGGCCCACATGGTGGTCTTTGTGGATGGCCAAGCCATCTCGGACCGCCATGGGTTGAGTGATGTCGTGAATGAAAATTCTGAAGTCTTCGTCATGCAGGCCCTTTCCGGAGGCTGATCATGTCCAACACCCTGCTCGTTTCCACGCGCAAAGGTCTTTTCACCATCCGCCGGTCCATGGCCGGAAAATGGGAAATCGATGGCGTCTCCTTCCTCGGCGACAACGTGACCTTGGCGTTGGCCGATGCCCGCAGCGGCACCTGGTTCGCGGCACTGGACCACGGCCATTTCGGCGTGAAGTTGCACCGCTCCAAGGACCAGGGCGCCACCTGGGAAGAGGTAGGCGTGCCGACCTATCCCGAGCCTCCCGAAGGCCTGGAAGAGATCGACTCCATGGGCCAGGTGTTGCCTTGGAAGCTCAAACTGATCTGGTCTCTGGAGGCAGGTCTCGCCACGCAGCCGGGCCTGCTCTGGTGCGGGACCATTCCAGGAGGGCTTTTCTATTCTGAAGACAATGGTTCAACCTGGACCATGGTCCGGTCGCTTTGGGATGAACCCCGGCGTAAGCTCTGGAACGGTGGGGGCGCAGATTATCCAGGTATCCACTCCATTTGCGTGGATCCCAGGAATGGGAACAAAGTCACCGTCGGAGTCTCGAGCGGAGGTGTGTGGCAGACCGCGGACTGCGGTGTTTCGTGGGCTTGCAGGGCGGATGGAATGCGAGCTGAATACATGCCGCCTGACCTTGCCTTTGACCCGAACATCCAGGATCCCCACCACGTGGTGCAGTCTCCATCCAACCCAGATGTTTTCTGGGCGCAACATCACAACGGGATATTCCGGTCCCGTGACGGATGCCTGAAATGGGAGGAGATCACGGACGTATCCCCATCGGTCTTTGGTTTCGCGGTGGCCGTGCATCCGGACGATCCGGAAATCGCCTGGTTTGTTCCGGCCATCAAGGATGAACGGCGCGTGCCCGTGGGCGGGGCCGTGGTGGTGTCGCGGACCCGGGATGGCGGCCGCAGTTTCGAGACGCTCAGGAACGGGCTGCCTCAAACGCACGCCTACGACCTTGTGTACCGGCACGCCTTGGACATAGATCGCAGCGGGTCGCGCCTGGCCTTCGGCTCCACTACAGGGTCCTTGTGGGTCACGGAGAATGCCGGGGACGCTTGGCAGACCGTCTCGAAGCACCTGCCGCCAATCTATGCCGTGCAGTTCGCGGAGTAGCCAGCGGCACCCGCTTCCTATGGCGAGCATTCCCATGTGCGACGATGGTCACAGCTAATGGGACTCGTTCCATGCAAGAATTTCCATGCCCTCATTGCGCTGATGGGCCTGATGGGACGGAGATTGAAGCATGAACAAGAACATTGTGATCGGCCTTGTGATCGGCCTTCTCGCGGGCTTCATCATCGGGTATTTCACCGGCACCAACAACACTGCCAATCAGCAGCCGGCGACCATCGCAGCTGCGGTTCCCATGCCTTCACCCGGCGGGGCACCGGTTGGGATGCCCTCGAATCTTGGTGCCATGCCCAGCGCTGTGCCCAACGCGATGGAAGTCCAATCGCGCATCTTCAGCAACACGCAGGTCGTCGCCCGTGAGCCCAAGAATCTCAATGCCTGGAAGCAGCTGGGCAATGACTATTTCGACACCAACCAGGCCCAAAAGGCTGTGGATGCCTATGCCAAGGCCTTGGAACTGGAACCGGACAACGCCGATATCCTTACCGATCAGGGCGTCATGTACCGGCAGCTGATGGCCTATGACAAAGCCATCGCCAATTTTGAGAAGTCCTCAAAACTTGATCCGAAGCACACGCAGAGCCTTTTCAACATAGGGATCGTCTATTCCCAGGATCTGAAGCAGAACGAAAAGGCCATCAAGGCCTGGAACCGGATCATCGCACTGGATCCCGCCAGTCCAAAGGCCGACCAGGCCCGCGCGGCCATCGCTGCACTCACGTCGCAGCCCAAGATTAAATAAGGCCTCGCCGAACCTTCTTCCCGGCGGGGTGGATTATCATCAAATCGCCATCACCAGCGACAAGCCAGCCCCGGGTACCCTATATCTCGATCAACTAGCCAAGCCAGACCATCCGAGCATGTGAATCCTATGCTGTTCGACCTTCACCAAGTGGCTGCACTCATCCAAGCGGAGCTTCGGGGTGACGGCTCCATCTTCCCTTCTGCCCTTTCCCTGGATACCCGCACACTCCAACCGGGTGAATGTTTCGTTGCGCTGAGGGCAGGCAGGGATGGACACACCTTTGCCGCCAAGGCCGTGGAACAGGGTGCGGCCTGCTTGCTGGTGGACCACTTTTTAGATCTACCGGTTCCGCAACTCATCGCGCCGGACACCCTCGCCGCCCTGCAGGCATGGGGCCAAGCGCGGCTCAAGGCCGTACGCCCGCACGCCGTATTCGGCGTCACCGGCAGTGTGGGCAAGACCAGCACCAAGGACCTGCTTGCGGCAGCCACCGGCGGATGGAAGACACCAGGAAACCGCAACAACACCCTGGGCTTGCCACAGGCCCTGGCCACCATGCCGGTGGGTGAATCCTCGGCGGTGCTGGAGATGGGCATGAGCACGCCCGGCGAGATCCGGCGCCTGACTGAAATCGCCCAGCCGGATTTCGGCGTGATCACCCTGATTGGAACCTCCCACATGGAGAATTTCCCCGACGGACAGCAGGGCATCGCCCATGCCAAGGGCGAACTCATCGCCGGCCTTCGCAGGGGGGGGGCATGGGCCTATCTGGCCACGGATCCTTGGTGCCGGTGGATCTCCGAGCAGCCCTGGGCGGCCCGCGAACTGGCGGTGGCCGTGGGGAACGGAGAAGATTACGGATGGGGTGAAATCGAATCCATGGGCCCACGCGGAGTCCGGTTCACCCTGCGCGCACCCGAGTACGATCTGCCCATCGAACTGAAACTCCGCGGAGCCCATCAGGTGCGCAACGCTTCACTGGCCGCAGTTGTCGCACTGCTGGCGGGTTTTGACCGGGACCAAGTGGCCTCAGGTCTGGGCACCGTGGAACCCGAGCCGGGCCGTGGCCGCCTCCATGCCATGGCTGGCGGAGGCTGGCTGCTGGATGAGAGCTATAACGCCAGCAGCGATTCCATCCTGGCCTGCGCGGAAGCCTTGCTGGAACTGAAAGGTGGAGAGCCCATGGCGGTGCTGGGCTGCATCCGGGAACTGGGGGAGAGCTCCGAACGGCTTCACCGTGAAGTTGGCGAAGGCCTGCATGCCTTGGGGTTCGAGCGCATCTGGGTCTACGGCGATTTCGCGACCGCCATGGCCGAAGGATTTGGCGCAGGAGCATCGCCCTTCCCGGACTTCGATTCTCTGCGGGATGCCCCCGAGGGCCTGGGCGCCGTGCCAAGCGGCTCGCGCATCCTGGTCAAAGGCAGCCGCTATTGGACCTCAGAGCAGGCCGTGGCTTGGCTCTTGGACCACAAAGGCGTGGAGTGACCACGAAGGCGCAAAGCTCAAAAAAGAGCTGAACCACAAAGCCACAAAGGGGCACAAAGGACACAAAGTAAAAAACTTTTCTTTGTGGTTGAATCGCGGCTTGGCGTGTTGGCCGCAATGGAGCAGAGAAACCAGGCGGAGTCTTGTTACCCGAAAAACAACCTTTGGATTGTCCAGAAGATCCCCACCAGCCCGATGAGCACTGAGGCCGGAATGCTGATGCGTGAGCGGTACCAGGGCTGCTTCCCGAAGGTCCACGCCACGGCCAGGAAGGCCAGCAGGAGCACCGCGAGCTGACCGAATTCCACGCCGGCATTGAAGGAAATGAGCGCGCTCAGGAAGTCGGATCTGGGGATATGGAGGTCATGCAGAGCCGCAGCGAAACCCAGGCCATGGAGCAGCCCGAAACTGAACACCACGGCCACTCTCCAGGAATGGACGCGGTCGGTGAGGAGATTTTCCATCGCCACATAGACGATGCTCATGGCGATGAGCGGCTCCACGATGCGCGGCGTCAGGCTGAGAACGCCAAACAAGGACAGCGCGAGCGTCAGCGAATGGGCCACCGTGAAACTGGTCACCTGCCATAGCAGCGGCTTAAGGCGCAGGCTCAGGAAAAAAAGGCCCAGCACGAACAGGATGTGGTCCGTCCCGTTTGGAAGGATGTGGGTGAAACCCAAGCCGAGGTAGAGAAAGATTCGGCCAAGGCGCGTCTTCGGCAAGTTCTGGGATCCGAGCTCGAAGGGGGCGCTGCTGTGGCCCCCCTCCACCCAGATGGCGCGCGCTTCCGCATCGCCTTCTTGCCGCAGGCGCAGGAGGTACTGGCCCATGGCATAGGGATGGCTCCACGTGAAACTCCGGGCGCCGCCGGGGATTGGGCCTGTGAGCCGGAAAGCGAAGCGCCAGGCTGCGGCTGGATCCGCCGAGCCAGGAGACGGCAGCGGCTCCACCTTGAACGTGGCCTTCAGGCCATCGAAGGAGAGCGCGAGCTGCGCCAGGAAATCCGACTGGAAAGCCATCTTCCTGAGCTGCAACTCCTGTTCCGTCACCACCGGAGGAAGGCCCCTAAAGGGGTTCAGGGACGCAGGCAGGTGTTCGGGATCCACCTGGACATCGACAAGGAAACTTCCGTTCCTGCGGAATGTGATGTCTGCCTGCACCGCGCCCAGACCATGGCTCCAGGCGGGCCATGCGAACCCCAGAATCAGCAGTCCAGTGGCCAGGAGCGCCCGCCACGGCTCGGCTCGGCGAGGCAGGTTCCGGGTCTTGGCTCTGGAGAATGGATTCAGCCGGGTCATTCATTCCACGGTACGGCCTATTCTTCCATTCGGAAGGAAAGTTCCACCAGATTTGGGCAGCAGGCCCCGTTCCGGTGACAATGGAATTTTCCGATGGTTCGTCCCCTGCTTCCCAATTTCAAGGGTCCCCAACCGCATGCTGCCTTGGCTTCTCTACCCCTTTCGCGAACTCATTCCAGGCATCTCAGTCTTCCGCTATATAACATTCCGCGCGGCCATGGCCGCGGCCTTCGCTTTTGTCCTGTCGCTGATCCTTGGGCCCGTCCTGATCCGCACCTTGCGCCGCCTGAACATGGGCCAGCACATTCGCGAAGAAGGCCCGCAGAACCACAAGGGCAAGGCCGGAACGCCGACCATGGGCGGCATCCTGATCCTGTTGGTGACGACCGTTTCGACGCTGCTCTGGTGCGACCTGAAGAGCATACCCATCTGGGTGGCCCTCGTGTCACTGCTCGGCTTCGGTGCGGTGGGGGCCGTGGACGACACCAAGAAGTTGTTGAAAAAGAAGAACGAGGGACTTCGCACCTGGCAGAAAATGGCATGGCTCATGGCCATCTCATTGGTGGTGGCTTTCCTGATTCATGATTTCGGGCTGCGGGGCGCGCTCACGAGCCGGCTGTCGGTCCCCTTCTTCAAGAATTTCCAGCCGGACGTGGGCTACTTCCTGCTGCCCTGGATCGCTTTTGTGATGGTGGGCACGAGCAACGCGGTGAACCTCACGGATGGGCTCGACGGCCTGGCTATCGGCGGCTCGCTCATCGTGGCGATAACCTTCGGCATCCTGGCCTACGTGGCGGGCAACGTTAAGATCGCCAGTTATCTCGTGGTGCCTTATGTCGCCGGCGGCGCTGACTTGAGCATCTTCATGAGTGCCATGGCCGGCGCCTGTCTTGGCTTTCTTTGGTTCAACGCCCATCCCGCGGAAATCTTCATGGGCGATACCGGGGCTCTTGGACTCGGCGGGGCTCTCGCAACGACCGCCCTGATCATCAAGCAGGAATTGCTGCTCGCCATCGCCGGGGGCCTCTTCGTCATCGAGGCCGTGAGCGTGATCCTTCA
>JANXQX010000302.1 GCA_025353305.1 Holophagaceae bacterium | reverse complement strand
CGAAGAACTGCCTGGAGTAGGCGAACTGGTTGGGCATGTCCTCGATGTCTTTCAGGAAGCCCATGGTCGTGTGCTTGTAGGTATGGGTGGTGAAGGCCGCATCGTGCTGCACCTCGATCAGTTTCTGGATCGGGTTGGAGGCATTCTTGTTGTACTCCCCCAGCACCGCGCGGCTCTCGGTCTTGAAGCCTTCCTCGCTATAGGAAAGATTCTGGAACCGGTCGCCTTCCCGCTTGATCCAGCCCTCGAGATCGTCCTTCGAACAAAGGGTGTGGTAGTTCGTCAGATCATCCGATGTGAAGGCATTTTGCGATGCTCCGGTCTCCTTCAGAGCCTCGTTCCACAGTTCCGGAGGGACTGTCTTGGTGCCGCGGAACATCATGTGCTCGAAAAAGTGCGCGAAACCGGATTTGCCGGGCTCCACCTCATTCCGGGAGCCTGTGCTCACGGGGATCTGGATGCTCACCAGATTCGGCAGGCCCGTGGGGATCACCACGATCTTGAGTCCATTGGGCAGGGTTTTCTGATGGATGGGAAAAGGAAAAGCTTTTGTTGCCTGGCTTGGCGCCGGCTTCGTTTTCGCAGGATCTTTGGTTTCTGGCGCTGCCGCGAGGATCAAGCATGGAATCAGTGGTAGCAAGGTTTTACGCATGGCGACTCCGGGAAAGGTTCAGGGCCGGTTTCAGACTCGAGGGCCCAGTGGGATGTTTCAGGGGATGGGATTTTCAATGTCGAGGATCACCTTCCACTGTCCCGTGGGCTGGCATTTCCACACGTGCAGGAAGGTGGAGTACTGTCCCGCGCTTTCAGTCGATGTCCCACGCCTGGCAGAGGGAGCCTTCGGGTCGGGACTGTGCTCTGATACTCCATAGGCATAGCCAAGATCGTTGCTCCTGGCCACGGCGCTGCCCAGGCAGGTCCATTTCAACGTGCCTTTCATTTCTTCAAGGGCCTTCCGGATATCGTCGGGCCTGGCGGTCGGCTGGGAACCCAATCGATAGATGCGCGCATCCGAGGCCAGGTAGGTGCTGCAGGCCGACAGTAGCCCCTGGACCGAAGCCGCCTGGGAGAATTCCTTCTCCAGGGATTGAAGCGCCTCGGCGCTGAATGTTGGTCGGGCTTCAGTCTTGGTCTCCCCCTTTTTTTCCGAGGGCTCGAACACGGGTTCCGGCTCACTGGGGGCGGTGTGCGGCGAGCCCATGTCCAGCAACAGTTTCCACGTCCCGCCACGGAGTCCCCAAACGGAAACAAAATGCCCGTGGGAAACCTTTTTCGATTCCGATCCGGCACGCCATTGGTAGGGTCCGGTTGAATAGCCGAGGTCTCCAGCCTCGCTGACTTCAACGAAGGAGGGATACCACGTGAGTTCGGAGGCATCGGGCTTCTGCCGCCTAAGCCAAGCCTTGCCATTTACTGGACCTGGATGGAACAGGACACCCTTGTCATCCAGCACGCTCATGAAGGCGGCACTGGTGCCCTCCTGATCGGCCATCTTCGCGAAGGCCAGTTCAGCTTCCACCAGGGAACGGGCAGCACCTGACTGGCCGCTGGGCGCGGGTTGCCCGGAGACTGGCGCAGGCGGAACCCTCGGCACCGGGTTGCTTGCCGTTTGCGCGAGGTGCAGAACCGGGTCAGGGAGCTGGGGCATCACGCGGAGGGAATTGGGTGAGGGCACCTGGGCGAGGATGGCAGCTGCGAAAACGGGAAAGAAAGGCATACGAAAAAGCTACCACATCGGGAAGTGGGAATTGCTCCCAGCGGGGCAAACAGACATGTCTGAAGGTCGGGCAGTCGTCAGGGCTCTTTGGCAAACAACTGTGCCGCCCTGCGGCCGACATTAGGCGGCGTAACGCCGCCTAATTCCTGACGTAGTGGCAGGTGTAGCCGCTGGGGTGTTTCTGCAGGTAGTCCTGGTGGCTTTCTTCGGCCTGATAAAAAACCTTGGCGGCAACGATTTCCGTGGCAACTTTCTTTGGCCATTTTCCGCTGGCGTCCACCTCCGCCTTCACTTTCTCAGCGATGAGGCGCTGGGCCTCATCGTGGTAGAAGATGGCCGAGCGGTACTGGGTGCCCGTGTCGTTGCCCTGGCGGTTCAGCGTGGTGGGATCGTGGATGCGGAAGAAGAATCGCAGGATGGCTTCATAGCTGGTCTTGGCCGGGTCGAAGTGGATCTCGATGGCTTCGGCATGGCCGGACATGCTGTTGTGGGTGTCCTCGTACTTCGGGTTCGCCAGATGGCCGCCGGTGTAGCCCACCCGCGTGGTGGTCACGCCCGGCTGCTTGCGGATCAGTTCCTGCATGCCCCAGAAGCAGCCGCCGGCCAGGGTGGCGACGTTTGATGAAACAGGCGCCTCGGCGGTTCTAGGGGCGGATTTGCCGAACACGGGCAAATAGCTTCCGAAGCCCTCTTTTTCCAGATCTTCGACAGGTATGAATTTCAGCGAGGCTGAATTGATGCAGTAGCGCAGATGGGTGGGCCCAGGCCCGTCATCGAACACGTGGCCCAGGTGGGAGTCACTGTCCTTGGAGCGCACTTCGGTGCGGGCCATGCCAAAGGACGAATCCGTCTTCTCCACGACCTTTTTTGCTTCCAGGGGCTTGGAGAAGCTGGGCCAGCCGCAGCCTGAATCGAACTTGTCCTTGGATGAGAACAACGGCTCGCCGCTCACCACGTCCACATAAAGGCCTTCACGATGGTTGTTCCAGAATTCATTGCCGAAGGCCGGCTCTGTCCCCGCCTCCTGGGTGACTTTGTATTGCATGGGCGTGAGCCGCTGCTTCAGTTCGGCCTTGTCTGGCTTCTTGGAATCGCTCACTTTGGCTTTCTCCGTGGAATGAAAGGCGGTGGAGGTGTTATCGGCCGTTGGCACGGGCAGGAAGGCGATGCCGGCTCCGGCAAGTATTGTAAGCATTGCCGCCATGCCCCATTTTGCAGTCATCACCATGCGTTCCGCTCCTTGTCTAGAACTCTGATGCCTGAAGCTCGCGCGCCGTTCCGCGAAAGTTTGTTGATCGGTTGGTCCGATTTGCCGTCTCGATCCAGATGGATTCATCAGCCCAGGTGGACTAGATTGTGTAATCCCATCCCCGAGGTGCCCCATGACCCACCTTGAATTTTCCGTCAACGGATTCTCCAAGGCTGTTGAAGTCGACCCCGACATGCCGTTGCTTTGGGTGCTCAGGGATGTGCTCGGACTGACCGGCACCAAGTTCGGTTGTGGGGCGGGAGTCTGCGGTTGCTGCACCCTGCATTTGAATGGCGAGGCAGTCCGCGCCTGTCAGACCCCCATCAAGGATGTGGCCGGGAAATCCGTGACCACCATCGAGGGTCTGTCGAAAGACGGCTCCCACCCTGTGCAAAGAGCCTGGATCGAGGAGGACGTGGCCCAGTGCGGCTACTGCCAGCCCGGCCAGATTATGCAGGCCACCTGGCTGCTGTCCAAGCACCCCCACCCCACGGATTCTGAGATCGATGAAGGGATGGCAGAGAACATCTGCCGTTGCGGCACCTATAACCGCATCCGGTGCGCCGTCAAGCGTGCTGCGGGCGATGCGCCCGCCATTGGAAAGGGGGCCTGAGATGACCACCCGCCGCGACTTCGTCAAGACCACCTGCCTTTCCCTCGCCTTCACGCTGCCCATGGAACCCAAGCATCGCTTCGGCCCGGTCAAGGCGATGGAACCAGGCGCTGCTTTCGCGCCCAACGCTTTGCTTCGCATCGATGGGGATGGGACCGTCAGCATCTGGGCCAACAAGTCTGAAATGGGGCAGGGGATCCGCACCAGCATGGCCATGGCCGTGGCCGAGGAACTTGATGCGGATTGGTCCAAAGTCAAAGTGCAGCAGGCCTCCACTGCCGCGAAGTTCGGTGATCTTGGCGTCACCGGCGGAAGCCAAAGCACACGCGGAACGTTCAAACCCTATCGCATTGTGGGCGCCACCGCCCGGGAGATGCTGATCAGCGCCGCGGCCACCAAATGGAATGTGGATCGCGCCGCCTGCAAGGCGGAAAATGGGTTCATCGTCAGCGGCACGAACCGTATTGCATTTGGTGAATTGGTGGAGGCGGCTTCCAAGCTGGAACCGCCGAAGAATCCAGCCCTGAAGGATCCGAAGCATTTCCGCATCATTGGCACGGATGTGAAGCGCGTGGATGGCCAAGACATTGTCACGGGGCGGGCCCAGTTCGGCTCGGATCTCAAGCTGCCGGGCATGCTTTACGCTTCCGTGGAGCGCTGCCCGGTCTTCGGGGGAAAGCTGAAATCCATGGATGATGCAGCCGCCAAGGCCGTGCCCGGTGTGAAACAGGTCATCACCATACCAAGCGGTGTGGCGGTCCTTGCGGACAACACCTGGGCCGCGTTGAATGGCCGCGCGGCGCTGAAGCTCCAGTGGGACGAAGGCGCCCATGCGACCGCCTCCACCGCGGCAATCCGGAAGGGGTTTGAAGCCCGGCTGAAGACTCCGGGAAAGGTCGTCCGGAAGGAAGGCCAGGGCGCCGCGGCCTTGGGCAAGAGCGCCATCCATGCGCGCTACGATTGCCCGTTCCTGGCCCATGCCACCATGGAACCCATGGTGGGGGTGGCGGATGTGAAGCCTGACCGCTGTGATATCTATGCGCCCTCGCAGGGCCCGGCCTTCTTCATGGCCGCCATCCTGAAAAGCACGGGCTTGAAGGCCGAACAGATCGAAATCCACATCCCCCTGCTCGGAGGCGGTTTCGGACGTCGGGCCATGGCGGATTTCATCATCGAAGCCGTGGAATGTTCCAAGGCCGCCGGCGTGCCGGTCAAGGTGCAGTATTCGCGGGAGGATGACATCAAGCACGACTTCTACCGTCCTGGAACGCTGCACGAACTTTCGGCCAGCCTGGATGAAAAGGGAAATGCCCATGCCTGGCATCATCGTTTCGTTGGGCCCTCCATCGCTGCCTCGCTGAAGATGCCCTGGCCTGCGGAAGCCGCGGAACTGTCGGGTGCGGCGGATCTGGCCTACGAGATCCCGAACCTTGAAGTGGAGTGGGCTCAAAGCGACACGCCGATTCCTTTGGGCTTCTGGCGCGCAGTGCCGGCCTCCTTCAATCCATTCGTCACGGAATCATTCCTGGACGAACTGGCCCACAAGGCTGGAAAAGATCCGCTCGATTTCCGAGTGGCGCTGCTGAAGAAAGATGAAAAACGGAAAGTCGGCCGCGATGAACTGGATCCGGCGCGACTGCGCCATGTGCTCGAACTGGCCGCCGAAAAGGGCGGGTGGAAGGCCTGGCGCCTGGCCAGGCGTGTCAAGGGGTTCGGCATGGGCATCGCCGCTCACGCCTACCTGGATTGCGGCACCTACGTGGCCGAAGTGGCGGAAGTGGAAGTGAAACCCGATGGCGCGGTCAAGGTCCACCGCGTGGTCTGCGCCGTGGATTGCGGCATGGCCATCAATCCGCTCAACATCCGCGCGCAGATGGAAAGCGGCATCATCTTCGGCCTTTCGGCGGCGCTCCACGGCGAGATCACGCTGGAGAATGGCCGCGTGGCCCAAAGCAATTTCTCCGACTATCCGGTGCTGCGCCTGGCCGACGCTCCCAAGGTCGAAGTCCACATCGTGAAGAGCAGCCTGCACCCCGGCGGTGTCGGCGAACCAGGCCTGCCGCCCATCGCGCCCGCGGTTGCCAACGCGATCTTTGCGGCCACCGGCAAGCGGATCAGGAGCATGCCGATGACGCCCGAAAAGGTACTCAAAGCAGTCACGGCGTGAGCGACCTTCGTCCCATTCTCGAAGCCATCCAATCTGGCCAAGGTCCGTGCCTGCTCGCGACACTCGTGCGCGTGGAGGGCTCCAGCTACCGGCAGCCGGGCGCACGCCTGCTGATGGATGCGAGCGGTCCGGTGCATGGCTCGCTCAGCGGCGGCTGTCTTGAAGCCGACGTATTCGCGCGGGGCCAGGAATGCGTGGCGACGGGCAAACCCCTGTTGCTCCGCTATGACCTGCGCGCTGATCTGGATCTCATCTGGGGCACTGGGTCCGGTTGCGAAGGCGTGGCGGAAATCCTGGTGGAACGGCTCGAAACCGCAGCCTGGATCAACAATGTCGAGGAGGCGCTGCGGGATCGCCGCTCCCTCCGCATGGCCACCAGGCTGGACGCGCCGCGGCTGGGCGAGCGCATCTTTCTGGTGGACGGAGCGCAACCGGAAGAGGCTGACCTTTTCGTGGAGGAATTCAAACCGCCCATCGCCCTTTGGATTTTCGGCGCGGGGGAGGATGCCAGGCCATTGGTGGGCATGGCCAAGTCCCTGGGCTTTTTTGTGGGGCTTGTGGACCACCGCCCGGCCTTCGCGCGTCCCCAACGCTTTCCAGAGGCCGATGCGGTGATGTGCCTGCGGCCTTCCACGGGCCTGGATGAGATTCCGCTCGATGCCCGCAGCGCGGCGATCTTGATCACCCATCACTTTGAAATGGACAGTGGTTGGATGAAGCTGTTGCTGCCAAGCAGTGCTGGATACGTGGGGCTCATGGGCCATCGCCGTCGCGGCCAGCGGATCCTTTCTGAGCTTGAAACACCGCCCACAGCGGCACAAGCCGCACGTTTGTTTTCACCCGTGGGCCTTGATCTGGGAAGCGAATCGCCGAAAACCATCGCGCTCGCCGTGCTCGCCGAAATCCAGGCGGTTTTCAGCGGCAGGCAGGCCGTCCATCTGCGCGACGTGAAAGGCGCGATCCACCCGGGCAGCTCACGGTGAGGGTATCGGCGATCGTCCTTGCCGCCGGTGCCTCGCGCCGCATGGGCCAGTCTAAGCAACTCCTGCGGCTCGATGGAGAAACCCTGGTCCGCCGTACCACGCGCATCGCGCTTGAGGCTGGCTGCGACCCCACGATCGTGGTGCTGGGGTGCGATTCAGAGGCAGTCAGGACAGCCCTTTCAGGCCTTCCCTGCACCACGGTCATCAATGCGGATTGGAATGAAGGCATGGCGTCCTCCATCCGCGCAGGCATCAACGCGGTTCCCCAAGCTGCGGCTGCGGCACTGGTCCTGGCCTGCGATCAGCCCGCCGTGGATGCGGACTTTCTAAGGCGCATGCTGAAGGACTACCGATTGGAACCAGGGCGCATCGTCACGGCGGCCTACGCGGGCGCCGTCGGCATTCCCGCGCTGTTTCCACGCCATTGCTTCGATGCGCTGAAAGGCCTGACCGGCGATCGCGGCGCGCGTGCCCTACTTGAAGATGCAGATGTGCTGGGCCTTCCGCTGCTGGGTGGGGACATGGACGTCGACAGTCTTATTGATTATGAGGAAATGAGGCGAAGGATGGATCACTCCTGAATTCCAATGCCTCGACCGCGGTCACACCGCCACTTTGCGTGGCTCCTGGCTCTTTTTCCCCGTCTTGTTCGACGCCGCCAGGGCCTGCCAGGCGATCAGGTACGAGGGCAGGAAACACGCCACGGCGTTGGTGCTCCAGACCACCGTGATGACGCCAAACACACCCATCGCCTGGACCGCGGGAATGGACAGAATGACGCGATTGACCACGAAGGCCATGGCGAACGGATACCCGCGCATCATCCACTCTTTGTGCTGCTGGATCTTGCCCGTTCGCACGCAGTAAAGGGCGGTGGCGGTGGCGATGATCCAGCCTCCGGATTGGACGAGCGAACCCAGGAAAAGGGAGGGTATGGGCAGCTTGAAGGCCACCACCACCGCCGCTGGAGCGCCGATGATCATGCTGGCCACGTAGATGCGACCCATCACGCGATGCACTTGCAGATGCCGCTGACGCAGACGGGTGGAAAACTGGAAGATGCCGAGCACCAGCGCCAGCGCGGCGGGGATGCCGTGAATGAACATCAGCCATGGCACCGGCGCATAACGTTGCCGCAGGAAGGAGGCTGGATCCAGCAGGCTCCGCTCGCGGGTAAGCAGCACGAACAGAGCCATCAGGACGAACACCACCCACAGCACATGCTTAGTCTGGATGGGATTTTTCTGGGCTACCGAGGCGATGGGTTGATCAGGCATGGGGCTCCTTGCAGGGTGGCTTGGACGGTTTTTCGGACCAGGTGGAATTGAGCGCTTGGGTGCCGGCTGGCTTAGGAATGGCCGGAGAGCCCCTTCTTCAGATCCTCGGCGTTCATCACGGGCGTGAATGACACTTCCGCGTCCAGGTTCACGAAAAAGCGCTCGGCGATGCGGGCGGTGTCCTCGGAGTTCTTCATGTCGAAGACGAAAATCGCCGATCGTTTGCCGTCCTGGGGATAGAAGTACGCGCA
>JANXQX010000287.1 GCA_025353305.1 Holophagaceae bacterium | reverse complement strand
TCCTTTTTCGAGAGGAGGTCCCATGGACCGTGAAATCACTGAAGTTGTCCATCCCGTGGCTTGCGGGCTGGATGTCCATTCGGCCGTGGTCGTGGCCTGCCTGGTGCGCTCTGGGCCCAGCGGAGGGCCTCGCTATGAGGGGTGAACCCAACATTCGTGTCACCCGGTATCAAGTACCCGGGACAACCTCTGGGTTGGTGTCTCCAAGCGGAAGCCTCGCATCCAGGTCCAGCTCAAAGAGGCCGTAGGGATTGATGTGATGGTAGACCAACGGGCTAAGAGCAGCTAGATCCCGTGTCCCCATCGGGCTTGTCCATGCAGGGTCGGTTAGCACGCGCTGGATCATCAGCGTGTTGACGAATACAAGGCTGGACTGGAGCAGATGAAGACAGAGCAAGCCCATCTCCTGGTCCTCGCGCCGATTCGTGGATAACTCTCCACCTTTGCCATAGAAAATGAAGCCGTTAGCACTGTTCCAATTCTCCACGACATTCAGGCCCTCATTGATTTCCCGGCGCAGCTCCTCCGAGGCCAAGTAGCGGCATAGGAAAATTGTCTTGATGGCCTTGCCCAGCTCCGCGAAAGCCTTGTAGGCCGGGTGCTGGATGTTCGTGCGGGTGAAACGGCGCAAGATGCTCTCCGCATCGGCCATTCCCATTTTCAGGGCCACGGCGTGTTTCACCATTGCGTCGAGCTGCTGCTCGATCAGCTCCCAGTTGATCGACCTGGAGGCCATCACCAATTCGAGGTTTTCATGGACCTCTCCAGGAACAGGCCGATAAAGCTGTTGACGATGAATTCCTTTGAGCCGTGGCATCAACTCGAAACCAAGCAGGCGGCAGAAGGCGAAGGCAACCTCGCTCTGTCCGTGGCTATCCACGTATTGCCGCTCTACCCCCATTTCGGTGCAGTGGCGCAGGACCCCTTCAATCATGGCGGCGGCCTCCGAGGAGGAAACCCGTTTGAATTGGGAATAGATGCAGGTGGACTTCTTCTCGACATGCCAATAGGCCATCACGCCGCGCCCGCCATAGCGGTGATGCCACTCCGTGAGGAGGTTCTGGTCCCATGCTCCGAACTGCTTGGAATCCGAGGCGCAGGCTGTGGTGGCTTCGCCCCACACCTGGGTCAGGCGGACTTCCAAGGTGGCATTCACCACCTGGGCAATGGCCTGGCGCAGACCTTCGAGCGAAAGAAAACGGCGCCGGACATAGAGCAGATCCTTGGGTGAATCATCTTCCTGCCCGGTGGCCATCCGCTTGAGGCCGGTATTGGTCCCGAGTCCATAGAGGCATAGAAGGAGGCGGCGCCTCAGTACGCGCCGATCCAGGTGCTCCCGCTCGGTTCCGCTTCGGAGGAATTGTGTGAAGGTCACTTGGTGATCAGTTTCCTTTAGGACATCCAGGAGGCTCGTCATAGGCCAGCGCCGCGCCATCTCAGTCTTGAGCGCACCCAGACTCTCGGGTTCTGCCTGCGGCTCGAAGGGAGAGACCAAGATCCACCCGTCTTTTTTTGGGAGGATCTTCACTTTGGGATTGGTGGGCATTCCCTCGTTCAGAGCCGTCAGCCCCCTCGTCATTTCCTCCTTGAGGGCAGCCGTAAAGACCTTCACATCCAGGGGAACGCCCAGATCCCCGTAGTAGGCCTCCCGTCTCGCCTCGAAATCCTGAGGAAGATCCTCCTCGGGGTTCCGGTATCGGCGGCTGCCCACCACCCAAATTTCCCGGCATCGGAGTTGCTCCCGGAGTGCCCTCAGAACGCAGATCTCGTAAGCCACACGGTTGATTTTCGGCGGGTCTCCGTCCGCTTCGACCACCAACGGCATCCAGACGGGGCGTACAACGCCCGCGATGGGAACCTTCGTCCCTTCCGGGTACGACGATCCCTTGTGTGCCAAGAAAGCCTTCAGCACTTCCAGGGCATCCATCACGGGCTGATGGCGGGCATTCCCGCACTTGAATTCCAAGGTGCCGAGCAGCTCTGGAAGCATACGCCGATAATGGGATTGATAGGATCGCTTGAGCACCATCCGAACGGTGTTTTGGTAGGCCGGGCCGGAGTTCTGAATCTCCTGGAGAAGGGACTTCAAGAGCTTTTCGGACGCCACCGGGAAGATGACCTGGTTCACCACGCCTTCTGGCGTGTTCAGGGAGGCCTCCGCCATTCGGACCAGCACCCCGAGTTTGCCGGGCACCTTCTGGAGTTGGCCCGATAGCTCTTCCTCCACTTTCTTCTCGGCCCGCTTACCCATCTTGTGGATGATTTCTACCAGCAGATCCACGAGATGGTCGGTCAGCTCCTCACTCCTGCGGTGAAGGAAGGCCGCGAGGATCGTTGCCTGGAGTGGACCACCATGACGACGAAGCTCGAAGGGCTCTTCGACGGAGGCCCGCTTGGCGTAGCGTTCCAAGAGCTTGGGGGTGACACCCATGAAAAGGTTGGCTGGAAGCCCAACTTCTCGCACCATCCGCAGTCGGGCTGCGGCCTCCTTGACGCTCTCCACGCCGGCCTTCCCAGGGTCGGCCTTCAGGTTCTGCCATGCCGTCCACTCGGCTTCTCCTGTCTCGGAGGGAAGAGGCGCCAGCAGATTTTCGAGCCGTTTCAGGGCCGATGCGGGCAACTGCTGGAAGATGCCTTCGCTGAACCGGGTTTCATGCGCATGGGCCGCCGCTCGGATGTGGCGCTTGAGGCGTTCTGGGCCAGGCGGTTCAATCCGCAGGGTCCGGCAGCGATTCAAGGCCGCTTCCTTCAAGCGGTCGTACCGCTGCTCCGTGGGCAGGACCTCCTCCAGGAGCCAGGCTTCCAACGCCTGGGCATCCTTCACATTGGCTTCCCGGAATCCCGCCCATTTGCGAATCTCGGAACGATGACGGCGGATAGTGATGCCTTCCCAGGGGTAATCCAGCCAAACATCAGACGGAACCTGGATTTGATCGGAAAGGTAGTTCACGACCTGATCTGGAATTTCATGGGGTGCCGTCGGGAATCGACCCTCCATCTGGAAGAACTTCAGGAGCAGCGCGAATCCCAGGCGGGTGGACCCGCTCTTATTGCGAAGCAGTCCCGATTCGGGAGGCAGCAACCCCCAATGCAATTCCAGCTCTTCTCTTTCCCAGCGGCGTTTCATACCCCTCCCCAGTGACCTGCTTTGATCGTCCTGGTCTTGTGAGAGGTTTCAGAACCAGCGCCAGAACCACAATTTCTCGAATGCCACCTTTCCAAAGTGCCAGCGCCAGCCTGGAGCTTTCATCCGAACCTGTGGCGTTGGCTCTCCATAGAAGTTTCCAGTCCCCAACGCGGCTCGGCCATCTCCAATCTCGACGAAGCAGTCGCCGTGTCCCGTGAATGCGGTGGGGCGGCCTTTTCCCGTGATGGTATAGACAAGGTTGTTCGCGACCACTTCCGCTTGGCCGTGCGCGAAGGCACCCGCCTTGGGCAGCGGCTTGCCTAGCTTCAAGGGAATGGTGGTGATGTCACCAATGGCGAACACGCCCTCGAATCGAGTTTGAAGCGTGCCGCGATCGACTGGAATCCACCCAGCCTCATTCAAAAGACCTGACTCTCGAACAACTTTGGGGGCTCGATGGGGAGGCACAAAAGCCAGTAAGTCGAATTCAGCTTCCGCCCCGTTGGCGAAATGCAGCTTCTTGTTCTGAGGGTCAACGGACACTATTTGGTGCTCCGGGTGGTAGGAAATTCCCTTGGCTTCCACCATGCCTCGCACCGCAGCGGAAACATCTGGACCCGCAACACCCATGGGGCCAGGTTCGGCGGCGTAGAGATCGATTTTGACTTGCTCCCGGACCTTCCGCTTCCTCAGTTCGGATTCCAAGAGCATCGCGGCCTCATAGGGCGCGGCTGGGCACTTGTATGCCGGGGCAGCCGTCAGCACGACTAGGCAGCCTGAATTGAATGTCCGGAAGGCTTCATGGAGCTGTTGGGCGCCCTCCAGGGTGTAAACGGAGTGGCCAGCCTCGGGTAGCCCAGGGATGGACTCAGGCGCCAATTCCGCCCCAAGGGCAATCACCATGAAATCGCAGGAGTAAGTGGTTCCGTTGACGACCGACTCACGTCGTTCCGGATCGATGGATTCGACGGTTCCCCGAATCACCTCGATGCCCTTCTTGGTGAGGCGGCCCAAGGAGCGAACGATTTGTTCTGATCGTCGAGCCCCCGTCATGATCCACAGGAGGGAGGGTTGGAAGAGATGGTCCCTTTCCCGATCAACGAGGATGATTCGGTGTGTGGCTGGGAGCTTTTTTCGCAGGGTCACAGCCGTCACGAGGCCGCCCACCCCTCCTCCAAGGACGAGAATGGTCTTGGATCCGCTCATGGGCAGTCCTCCGGATGCAACAGTTCAGAAGGAAACAACCTTGTCGGAATCGCGAACGATTTCGTAGAGATCCTTCATGGTTGAAAGGGGGCAAAGGTCCGTGCCTTCGGAGTTGCGGATCATTAGGCAGGTCCCACAGGCCAGGATTTTCCCGCCCTTTCCCACAAATTCCGCCATCTGACCCATCACGGGGAACCGTTCGGTGTCGAGGGATTCACACTCAACGCCACTGGCCAGCAGGAACACATTCACCGCGTCCCCCTCCTTGAGGGCAAATACGCCCAAGCGGAAGGCATTCCATACGGTCTCTGGGTCGGTGGAGTAGATGATGATTCCGAGTTTCATGGTTTGATCTCCTTCGGCGTGGGTGCCGATTTGTGGGTCTTCTTGGAGCGTTCAACGCCTCGTTTTGGTGAGTTGAGGTGGGCGACATCTTGGCCAACAGCGACGGGGTAACCGCGCGTCCGCCAGTCCTGGACGCCATCTTCGAGGCGGATGGCCCTGAAACCATGCTTGCGGAGGATCGCCACCGCCTCCACCGCCAGGACGCAATAGGGACCTCGGCAGTAGGCCACAATCTCCTCATCCTTCGGCAGGCTGGCAATACGATGCTTCAACTCGGAGAGGGGCACGGAATGGGCACCGGGGATGTGACCCACCTGGAATTCTTCGGAAGGGCGCACATCCAGGACGGTGACTTCTCCCTTCCGCACGCGCTCTACCAGGGCTTTCTGGTCCACCGCCTCTAGGAGATGGCGATCCTTCAGGAAAGTCTCCGTGAGGTGGGAGACCTCAGAGAGTTGGGTTTCCGCAAGACGCCGAAGGCTTCCTAGGAAATCCTCCACCTCCGGGGCGGCGAGCCGATAGACCACGAAAGTTCCCTGGCGTTCGGTGGCCACAAGAGCGGACCCCTTGAGCACCTGGAGATGCTGGGAGGTATTGGCCACGCTCATTCCTGTGAGTTTGACCAACGCCTCCACAGTCCTAGGGCTCTGAGCGAGGAGGTCCAGGATCTCCATCCGCTTTGGGTTTGCGAGCCCTTTGGCCAGGCGAGCAAACTGTTCCCAGATGAGGTCCTTGAAGCGGCGGTTCGAGAGCATGGAAGGGATCAACTCCTTTATTCAATAAATCACTTGAATACTAGAATACAACACGTGATCCTTGTCAATCCAAGGATTTCCCATGACCACGCACCCTGATCCCATCTACCTCGACCACAACGCCACCACCCCCATCCTTCCAGAGGTGCTGGAAGCGATGCTCCCTTACCTCTCCACCCACTTCGGGAACCCCTCCAGCTCACATATCTACGGTCGGCGCACGCGGGAGGCTGTGGAGCATGGGCGAGCCCAGGTGGCGGCTCTGATCGGGGCTTCCCCCGAAGAAATCGTGTTCACCTCTGGTGGCATCGAAGCCAACAACCTCGCCATCCGTGGCGTAGCTCAGGCAGCACCCTCCGGGCGGCACATCATCACCTCCGTGGTCGAACATCCGGCCACGGAGGGACCCTGCGCCTTCCTCGAAACCGAAGGATGGCGCGTGACACGTCTGGGCGTGGATGGCCTGGGTCGCGTGCGTCCTTCCGATGCGGAAGCGAACCTCGTTGAAGGAACCACATTGTTGACGATCATGCATGCCAACAATGAAACGGGGGCACTCCAACCCGTGGCAGAACTGGCACGGCTTGCCCATGAGAGGGGCGCAATCGTCCACACGGATGCCGCCCAGAGTGCGGGCAAGGTTCCCGTGAATGTGGATGACCTCGGCGTGGATCTTCTGTCCATTGTTGGCCACAAGCTCTACGCCCCCAAGGGAATCGGGGCGCTCTATGTGTTCAAGGGGACCCCCCTCAAGCCTTTGCTCCTCGGCTCGCCCGGCGACGTACGTTCCGGCACGCTGAACACCCCCTCTATCGTCGGCCTTGGGGCCGCCTGTGAAATTGCCGCCCGCGAACTGGCGTCCGAATCGGCGCGACTCCGCCGAATGCGGGATGAACTCTGGGGGCGCCTCCAGGAGGCCATTCCAGGCATCCGCTTGCACGGCCATCTGACGGAACGCCTGCCCAACACCTTGAACATCGGATTCCCAGGTGTTTCCGGGAGCGCAGTCTTGACGGCAGCCCCTATGATCGCAGCCTCCACGGGGGCTGCCTGTCACGCCGGAGGCGAGCAAGCCAGCGCGGTGCTTCTGGCCATGGGCCTAGAACCCGACAATGCTATCGGAGCGGTACGACTGTCGCTCGGCAGGCTGGTCACGGAGAAGCAGATACCGGAAATATCACGCCTCCTCGAAGACGGTTGGCGCGACGCCAGCGTCAAGCAGGCTTGAGGAGGATCGACTTTTGTTCCTGCCTGTATCATTTTGACTAATGCCTAAATGATACACTTCGATGAATAGGCTGGGACTGCGTTTCCTGGCCCCAAAATCCGAGAGGTTCAATTGGGACAGAGGGTGGCCATCTACTGCCGGGTTTCAACCTCGGACCAGTCCTGTGAACGACAGGAAAGAGACCTCATCGCCTTCGCTCAACGGGGTGGGTACAAGGTCGAAGGAATATGGAAGGAGGTTGCCTCTGGAGCCAAGGACCAGCGCCCTGAACGGAGGAAGGTCATGGCCCTGGCGCAGGACAGGCGCATCGACGCAATCCTCGTGACTGAGCTGACACGCTGGGGCCGCAGCACTTTTGATTTGGTGCAGACACTCCATGACCTCCAGACCTGGAGTGTCTCCTTGATCGCCCAGACGGGCCTTCAATTCGATATCAGCACCCCTCAGGGCAAACTCATTGCTTCCTTGATGGCTGCTTTGGCCGAATTTGAGCGCGACCTACTTCGGGAACGCATCCGCTCTGGCATCGCTGCCGCGAAGGCTAAAGGAAAGTCCTTCGGGCGGAAGCTGGGTGAACGCCCCAAGTCCGACCGCCTGGAACCGAAGGTTCTGCTCCTTCTGGAAGAGGGCCGCTCCTACCGATTCATTTCCAGGGAGCTGAACTTGAGTAAAAATACCGTCATGGAGATTGCCAAGCGTCAGCGCGAAGCTACTTGATACCGGGTGACACGAATGTTGGGTTCACCCCTATGAGGAGCGGAGTTTCCCTACGGCTCTGCGCGGCTTAAGGGAGCTACGGGATTGGCTCCTCGCCAGCGGTTGCCAGGCGGTGGGAATGGAAGCCACGGGTGTGTATTGGATGCCCGTCTTCGCGGCACTGGAAGGCCATGTCCAGATGACCGTGGGAAATCCGAACCACATGAAAAACTTGCGCGGCCATAAGACCGACCGCAAGGATGCGAAGTGGATCGCGGGATTGGTGCGGCACGACCTGATCCGCCCAAGCTTCGTGCCCAAACAGGAGTTCCGCGATGCCCGTGAACTGACACGGTTTCGCCGTCAGCTCATCCAAGCGCGGACCAGCATGCGCAATGAAGTTCAGCGGCTTCTCGCGCGTCAGGGTGTCACCTTGGGAACCGTGCTGAGCAATGTGTTTGGAACCTCCGGCATGGCGATTCTGGAATCCCTGGCGGAA
>JANXQX010000246.1 GCA_025353305.1 Holophagaceae bacterium | reverse complement strand
CGAGACCGCCTTTGTCTCCGGCATCGGGTGTTCCAGCCGGATTCCGGGGTACACGACCGCATATGGTTTCAATTCGGTGCATGGCCGATCACTGCCAATCGCCCAGGGCATCAAGCTCGCGAACCCGGATCTGCAGGTGCTCGCGGCGGGAGGCGATGGCGACGGCTTCTCTATTGGTGGAGGCCACGTTCCGCATCTGGTCCGCCGCAACATGGATATCACCTACATCGTGATGGACAACCAGATCTATGGGCTGACCAAAGGCCAACTCTCTCCGACCTCGCCCAAGGGGCTTATCACCTGCACCTCGAAATACGGCAGCCTCGAAGAACCGGTGAATCCCCTGCAATACGTTCTTGGCTACGGCGCGAACTTCGTCGCCCAGGGCTCCGCCGCGGACTTGGCCGGCATGGCGGCCATCATCGAGGAGGCCATCCGCTTCCCTGGCTTCGCGTTCGTCAATATCCAATCCCCTTGCGTGACCTACGGCGAGGAAAGCCAACAGATCAAGGGACTGAAAGCCATCACGGAAACCCTGGCCTCCATCGGCCACGATCCATCCGACCGCATGAAGGCCATGGATATCGCCCAGCATTATGGGCACAAGCTACACACAGGTGTTCTGTACCGGAACCCGAATCCACCGCCTACTTACGAATCCATGGTGAAGGAGAGGCAGGCAGAGCTTTCCAAGGGCGCCTCACCGAAGGAACAGATCCTGGACCTCTTCATCAAACGATGATTGGTCCCTTAAATCGTTTCCTTAAAATTGTTATGGAGGATGCCATGGACGATGGAACACAAAAAGTTTCGGAGCAAGGGATTTACGGCCACGAAGTGCTGAATCTGCTCGTGGACCTCGATGGCTCGACCACCGTGGAAATCCTGCGGAGTGCCGCCGCCCAAGCCTTCGGACCTGATGCGGTCTATTGCAATTGCCATGGTGGCACTTTCAATTTTGATCAGTTGATGGAGTTCTTCTCCTCCCGGGGCAAGGTTGAAACCGATGGCCGAAGCATTTGTCTGGGGGGTACACAACCCTGCGGCGGGCATTGAAAATCCAGGCAAAACCAGGAGTTTCCCATGAGCTTGTACAAGATCGCATGGTTGCCGGGTGATGGTGTTGGCATCGAAGTCATGGAGGCCGCCAAGATCTGTCTGGACGCCTTGAGGTTCGACGCTGACTACGTCCATGGTGATATCGGATGGGAATTCTGGCGCCACGAGGGAGAGAGCTTCCCCCAGCGCACCATCGATCTATTGAAAAGGAGTGATGCCGCCATGTTCGGCGCCATAACTTCGAAACCCGCGAGGGATGCTGAAGCGGAATTGGTGCCCGCCCTCCAGTGCAAAGGCCTGGTCTACCGCAGCCCCATCGTTCGCATGCGGCAGATGTTCGATCTCTTTACCTGCCTGCGGCCCTGCAAGGCCTATCCCGGGAACATGCTGAACTTCAAGGAAGGCATCGACATGGTGATCTTCCGCGAAAACACCGAGGACCTCTACGCCGGCGTGGAATTCAGCCCGGTGCCGGATGAACTGAAGGCAGTGCTGAAAAATTTAAACAAGCCCTTTTCCCACTTCGCGGACATCCCCGGCGACCAGTTCGCCATCACCTGCAAGATCAACACCCAGAAAGGCTGCGACCGCATCATCCGCGCCGCTTTCGAGTACGCGAAAAAATTCAACTACCCGAAGGTCACGGTCATCCACAAAGCCAACGTCGTGCGGGCCACCGAAGGCATGTTCCTGGAGACCGGCAAACGCATTGCGAAGGACTACCCAGGAATCCAGATGGACGACGCCAATGTCGACGCCATCACCATGTGGATGCTGAAGAACCCGAAGAATTATGGCGTCATGGTGGCGACCAACCTGTTCGGTGACATCGTCAGCGATCTGGCCGCGCAGATGGTCGGTGGGCTGGGGTTTGGTTGTTCAGGAAACATCGGCGAGAAACTTGCCGTCTTCGAGCCCAGCCATGGCAGCGCGCCCAAGTATGCGGGCCAGTACAAACTGAACCCCATCGCCACCATCCTGGCCGCGAAGATGATGCTGGATTGGCTGGGGGAGGCCGACAAAGGCGCGAAGCTCGAAGCCGCGGTGGCGGCGGTCATTCTTGAAGGCAAAGTGCACACCTACGATATGGGCGGTAGCGCGACTACGCTCGAAATGGGCGAGGCCATCGCGAAAAAATTATGAGCAACCTCCTCATCCATGAAGTCGGCCCCCGTGACGGACTCCAGGTCGAGCAACAGGTCGTGCCGACGGACCTCAAGCTTGAGTGGCTTGGACGGCTCATGGATGCGGGCCTGGATATCGTCCAGGTAGGTTCCTTTGTTCACCCGGAAAAAGTGCCCCAGATGGCGGACACGGATGAACTCTTCCGCAGCCTCACCGCCCGGAAGCGCAATTCAGGCGTGATTCTTTCGGGTCTGGTGCTGAACGAGAAAGGGCTGGAGCGCGGCCTGAATTGCGGCGTGGAGATGTTCTGCATGGGAGTCTCCGCCTCCGAGACCCACAGCCGCAAGAACACCGGCATGTGCAGCGAGGAAGCCACCACCCGCATCATCGCCACCGCCCTGGAGGCGAAAGCGGCGGGGAGGAAAGTTCAGGTCAGTGTCCAGAGCGCCTTCGGCTGCGGCTTTGAAGGCCTGGTCACCGAGGGCCGCGTCATGCGCATCGTCGAGGCCTATATGGCTGCGGGCCTCAATGCCATCAGCCTTGCCGATACCGCAGGCCACGCACACCCCGCGCAGGTCTCGGACTACATCCAGCGCATCCTCGCGATGGAACCCAGTGTCGAAATCACGGCCCACATCCACAACACCTACGGTCTCGGCATGGCCAACGTCTATGCGGCCATGGAGGCCGGCGCCACTTCCATCGAGACGAGCTTCGGTGGCCTCGGGGGGTGCCCGTTCACCAAAGTGGCCGCTGGAAATGTAGCCACGGAAGACCTGGTGCATGGTTTGCAGCGCGCCGGCCTGCGGCCCGACATCAGGTTGGACGGCCTGATCAGCGTGGCACGTGATGTCGCAGCCTTCTTCGGGCGCGATCTGCCGGGCTGTGTATACAAGACCGGGCCATTGGCTGCCGCTCCTTTGGAGCATGGGTGAGCCAGAAAATCCTCGCGGGCATCAAGGTCCTCGACCTCACCAATGTGCTGTCGGGGCCATTCACCACGCTGCATCTGGCCTTGCTGGGGGCCGAGGTCATCAAGGTGGAAAACCCGAAGGGCGGCGACCTTGCCCGCTGCCTGGGCATCCTGCCGGAACTGAACAAGCGGTTGATGGGAACCAGCTTCATCGCACAGAACTGCAACAAGAAATCCATCACCCTGAATACCAAGTCCGACGAAGGCAAGGCGATCTTCCTGCGGATGGTCAAGGACGCGGATGTGGTGGTGGAGAATTTCCGGCCCGGCGTCATGGACCGGTTGGGGATCGGCTACAAAGCGCTTTCCGCGATCAATCCCAATCTGATCTACTGCGCCATTTCGGGTTTTGGACAGACGGGGCCCGATGCGCTGAAACCTGCTTACGACCAGATCATCCAGGGGTTGTCCGGCGAGATGGCGGTGAACGGCGACGAGCGCCTGAACCCGCTGCGGACAGGGTTTCCCGTTTGCGATACGGTGGGTGGCCTGAATGCGGCCTTTGCGGTGATGGCTGCGTTGTTTCATCGAGAGCGCACGGGCGAAGGACAATTCATCGACATCGCCCTGCTGGACAGCATCATGCCCCTCATGGGCTGGGTGGCGGCCAATCTGTTGATCGGCCAGCAGCAGCCCGTGCTCATGGGGAACGACAACTTCACAGCCGCGCCCAGCGGCACCTTCAGGACACTCGATGGCCACATCAATATCGCCGCCAACAAGCAGGAACAATGGGAAGCGGTTTGCGAGGTGCTGGATTTGCCCGAGCTGAAGACCGACCCGCGCTTCCAGGAGCGGGATACTCGCAAGAAAAACCGGAAGCTGCTGACCCCGCTGCTGGAGGCAAAATTGGCCACAAAATCCACGGCTTCCTGGGTGGAGACACTCAATGCCAAGGATGTTCCCAGCGGGGAAATCCTGAGCCTGGAACAGGCGCTGCACCAGCCGCAGATGAACCATCGAGAGGTGCTGCAGAAAGTGCCGCTGGAAGGGTTCGGCGATGTCGAAGTCTTTGGCCTCACGGCGCAATTTGAAAAGACTCCGGGCACAGTCGATACACCGCCGCCAAGCCTGGGCGAACACAATGCGGAGATCTACTCGGGCATGGGCATATCAGGAACAGAGCAGCTGGAACTT
>JANXQX010000254.1 GCA_025353305.1 Holophagaceae bacterium | reverse complement strand
CTGCTCTCGGGGCGCAAGAAAGCGGGCGCGAAGGTGGCCATCATCGGGGCCGGAGGCATCGGGTTCGATGTGGCGGAATTCCTGGTGCAGGAAGGCGAGAAACCCGATGTGGGCATCTATCTGAGAACCTGGGGTGTGGACGAAAAGGTGGGATCTCATGGCGGGCTGCAAGCTTCGCCGGAGCCTCCAAAACCTGGCCGGGTGGTGTTCCTGTGCCAGCGGAAAAGCGACCGCATGGGAGCTTCCCTGGGCAAGACCACGGGCTGGGTGCACCGCGCCACGCTCAAGGCGAACAAGGTGAAGATGATCGGCGGCGTTACCTACGAGCGCATCGACGACCACGGCTTGTGGATCACGGAGGGTGCCAACCAGGAGCCGCGTTGCCTGGAAGTCGATTCCGTCATCAACTGTTCCGGCCAGCTTAGCCAACGTGAACTGGTGGAACCATTGAAAGCCGCGGGCATTCCAGTTCAGCTCATCGGCGGCGCCGATCTGGCCACCGAGCTGGACGCCAAACGCGCCATCCGCCAAGGGGCGGAATTGGCGGCCATCATCTAACAAAGTGACCTTGCTCAGTCAGGTTGCTCGGGGAGCTCTTCATGCTGAAGGTTTTCGAAGCGCAACATCATGCCGAGGCCCATTTTCTGAATGGCCTTCTCGAGGCTTCAGGTATTCCCGCGGAGGTCCGTGGCGAATCCCTTTTCACCACGGTGGAAGGCGGCTCGGCGCTTTCGGGAATGCGCCCCTCCGTTTGGATTCTGGAAGACGATCAGCTCGAGCAGGCCAAGGTGGTCATTGCGAATTACACGACCGGAGTGGGCGTACCGAAATTTTCCGAAGGTCCCTGGACGTGTCCAAGGTGTGGTGAGGTCCATGAAGCCCAGTTCGCCGCATGCTGGAACTGTGGAACCCAAATTCCGGTACCCACGGAACCCCCGTCTTGAGGCTGTCGATCATCCCCGGCACTGCAGGGGTGGACTGCTTAGGTCATCCAGTCGGGTTTACTGATCGCTTAGGTGGTCCGGCATTGGGTCCACTGCAGGTAGCAGATAACGGGAGAACTAGAGAGAGAAGCGAAGAGGGCATCCGCATTCTTGCCAAGTTGTAGAAGCAAAGACACATTCATGGCTATTTGACGGCTCCCGAAAGCATCCCGGCTAAGCCTGGTCTAATGTCTTCCAGTTCCTGCCTGACAGCGGCCACCCGCTTGGCATTTCGGGCAGCACTGAGTGCTTCGCCCCAATCGGCCAGCAGGTCGTTAACTTCCGATGCGCGGTAATCATACTGGCCTTCTACCTGAACCTTCTTGTCCCGGCTCTTCACTGGGAGAGTGGGGAGTTTCACCCAGCGCACAAGCCAGTCCTTTAGTCCCTTTTCCCAGAGAACCTGCATCCAGGCATCCGCTTCTTGAGGGCGACCTGAAGAGAGCAGGGATCTCATGACCGCGAGGGAGGCTGGGCTAGGAATAGGGCCGGGGAGGCGAGTAAAGGCTTGGCGAGGCCACGGATCCAAGTCAGAGAGGAGCATGGCCGACCGTGGAGATCGGTTATCCAAACCGGACCATTCGGCATAGGCCTGCCAGTCGTTTGTGCTGAACGGCCAATGCTTGAGTCGCTCCGCCAAGCGTGCACAGATGCGCTTCGCAACAGGACCCCATCGGGCTGTTTCTGGCTGGAAAGGCAGGCCCCCGATTGGGGAACTCATGGCTTCGCAATCCTGCAGAAAGAACGATTCTAGGCGTGGATTGGGCAAACGGGGACGCAGGAGTTCCATCCGTTCTCGCCTGGCATCCAGGCGGTCCGGATGTGTCTTGATGAAAGCGTTGAGAGTGTCCAAGCGTGGGATGGCGTGGGCACGAAGCGCATCATCAAGCTTCTCCGCAGTAGGCCAGCCTGGTCCCGCAGCCAGTAACTCTTCACCCTGGAGCAACACCCAACGGGGCCCATCCTGCCAATCGTGGCTCGAGAGTAGCGCTTGGGCTTCTTCATGCTTCAGTGGGTTCCAGACCAGCTCTGAGGTATCCCAGGGTTCGAAAACAGGACTCTTTTGAAGCTGCAACCAATCAGGTAGTGACCAGTCAGTTGGTTCGTGGATCTCGAGAAGAACAAGTCGAAGTGGAACGACTATGGGAAACGTTGTATTGGGAAGAGGAACTTCAGCCAGAGCACTCTGAACGGAAGCCCTTTGTTCAGTCGTGAACATGGGCATGGGCTTCGGATCGAAAAGGCCCTTTTTGTCTTCCACTGTGGGAACCAGATTCCCTCTGAGTTCGGTGGACAGATCACCCCATCGGTTTCCTGATTGGCTGCGCAGCCAGCCTATATAGGAAAGCGCCTCATCCATTCGTTTCTGGAGGAGCAGACCCTCTAGGTGCAGCGCTCCCCAAGCCTCCAGCATCCGGTACACATGAGGCTTCCCGAGACGACGCACCATCGTTGGTTCGAGATTGCGTTGCAGCAGTTCGCTTCCTTCCCGGGCCATGGTATCGGGATCCTTCCTGTACCAGGTCCGCATCCAGAATGCATAAAAGGGAGGCGGCCACGGTCGGCCAGGAACACCGTCAAGGGATAGGGCGAATCGGATAGAAGCGTCTTGATCCTGTTCGGTAGTGCTGCGAAGCAGATACGACCGGGCATGCCACAAAATCTCTTTTTCGGGATCCACGGCAAGCAGGTCGGGGAATTTATCCGCTAGACGGTGGATGGCATCTCCGATTTCGGGATCCTGGTCCAACTCGGCAATCCAGATAGCCCTGAAGAGAGGCCGAAACAGCGCGTTGCTAGGATCCCCCCAAGATCCGGCTGTTCCTGGGATCTCCCGCAGAGCTCGAAGGCATGGAAGCAATTCATTTCGGATGGAGTGCAACAAGGTGGCACCGAGCTTCCCGACTTCCTTGGCGGTCCTGGCCTGACGGGCCACGTCGAATGCCAGTTCAAGCCAGCCTTGGCCATCCTCCGGGTGGTCATGGAGGTGTGCTTTCAGAATCTCCCGCAAAGGCCTCCAACCTGCTTGCAACATGCGCTCCCGGATGGCCGTCGGCCGCGGCAATCCTCGACCTTCGTCGAGCCGTTCAGCAGAGGGGCCGTACAACGCCCAGCAGTGCCCTCCATGGTTGCGGACCAACAGGTCTGCAACGTCTTTTGCCGGGGCCATCAGTATGAGTTCCTTGCCACAGGTGGTGCCCAGAGCGTCCTCCCCAAACCACTTGAAGTCAAAGTCCGGATCTGTGGCCACAAGGACGAAGCTGTCGGGACTGCGAGCCCCTGCCACCGCCTGATCAACCGAGCTCCAGGGGTCCTGAGCTGACGCAGAAATGCACACCACAGCGAGGGGAATCAGATGCAGTCGAAGTGATGTCATTTTGTCGCGCCGCGAATGGTCTTCCT
>JANXQX010000245.1 GCA_025353305.1 Holophagaceae bacterium | reverse complement strand
CCCAAGCGCTGTGGGCTGCTCCAGCGGTTCTTCTGCTGTTCATTTCGCTAAGGGTTGCCTGGTATTGGACTTGGCTGCCAGGTTTGTATCTGGTTTGGGTGCTCGGTCCGGTCATGGGCTTCAGCTGGTCCCTGCAAACCCCTCCTGGACCCACGGGAAACCCATCGATCCGGATCATGACATGCAATGCCAAGTACGGTAGTCGCGCTATTTCAGAGCTTATCGACGATATTGTGCGGTACAAGCCTGATGTTGTTCTGCTCCAGGATGCTATGAATTCGCTATCGGGTCCCCTTGGGAAATACTTCAAGGAATGGGATGTTCGATCTTTCGAGCAGTACGTGATCGCGAGTAGGTTTCCGCTCTCTGAGGCGGAGATTCGCTGGATGTCATCGTCCGGCGAGAAACAGGCCTGCTTGCGCTCGCGGGTACTGGTCGGTGATACGTCAATCGTATTTTACAATGTTCATTTTCAATCGCCCAGGGACGGATTAAACGAATTCAGGTTGGCCAGGAAGGGTCGATGGTATTTGCTGGAAGCTATTCAAGACCTGGAGAACAACGCTGCGGTTCGACTCAACCAGGCGAGCTCGATACAAGCATTCGTGCGGTCGGAACAAGGTCCGGTTATCGTCGCTGGCGATTTGAACTCGCCCGAACCATCTCAAGTTTGCGCCACGCTTCGGGACGCGGGCCTTCATGACGCCTTCGCCGAAGGAGGAAGGGGCTATGGCTACACATACGGCCACTTCCTGTTGGAACACAGGATTCCCTGGCTACACCTCTCGTGGATGCGGATTGATCACATCATGATGAACTCACAGTTGCAATCCTGGCGTTGCTGGATTGGCACCAAAAAGGCTTCTGACCATCGCCCAGTGATCGCCGACCTGTATTTAAATAATTTATAATATCTGGTTGAACCAACAAGTATTCGAAATGGTTGAATGGATTGAGTTCAGTGATTGAACCTTGAAATGTGATTTTATTATATTTTTATTCTCTATCATTAACAATAGTAGGAAGAGTCCCTATGTTAGCGGCGCCGGACAGTTGTTTGGGAGAATTGCCCAAAGTGCCTTGAAACTTGTTAACCTGATCTACACCAGAAATATGGACGCTGCGCGAAAAGAGAACATATTTAATCGTGCGGGCGAGGATGACTAGGTCGAACCATAAAGAAACCTTATCTACATAATCCACATCGAGTCGTAACCGATCTTCCCACGGTATATTGTTGCGTCCGCTGACCTGGGCCAAGCCTGTAATACCCGGTTTCACGTCAAGCCGACGACGCTGCTCGGGGGAATAAAGGGTTACATACTCCATAAGCAAGGGGCGTGGACCCACGAAGCTCATCTCTCCTGTCAGTACATTCCACAACTGTGGTAGCTCATCCAGGCTGGCGCGACGAAGGATTCTACCCAATGGAGTGACGCGCTGAATATCGGGAAGGGGATTCCCATCGGGATCATACGCATCGATCATGGTCCGGTACTTCACCACCGTGAAAGGGTGAGCATCAAGGCCCGGGCGCACCTGTCGGAATAGAACCGGTGAACCCATTCGCATGTATATGAGGCCCCAGATAATTAACATCACTGGGGCCAGGAGAACCAGCAATACTAAAGCCCCCAAAACATCTAAGCCGCGCTTGCTGACGCGATAGAAGGATCGGGGGAAGTTGGGAATGGCGTTCATCGTGCCGCGCGCCCAAGGACTTCGTTGATCGTGGCGAGGGTCTCGTCGATATTTTGCTCGGAGAGGGTGGGGTGAATTTGGAACATTAAACTAGTCTCACCCAACTCGCGTGCCACAGGTAAACGACTGGGTGGCTCACAGCCGCTGATAGTGAAGGCTTTCTCAAGGTAGATCTCGCTGCAACTCCCGCTGAAACAGGGGATACCCTTTTCGTTGATCTCGGCCATGATCCGATCCCTATCCCACCCCTCCTTTAGTAGTTCTGGGCATACAAATGCGTATGCCTTGTAAGCCGCGTGACCAATCTCGGGAGGTGCGGGTGTAGTGCGAATGCAATCAAATCGCCTCAGCGCCTCGTTCAGTCGGCGGAGGTTGCGCTGACGAATTCGCTTCCACTCCGGTAACTTTTGTAACTGGATGCGGCCAATGGCAGCTTGAATCTCGGTCATGCGCCAATTGGTTCCAAATGATTCATGAAGCCAGCGGAAACCAGCGCCAAACTCGCGGTCGTAAACCGCTGCCCAACTTTTACCATGATCCTTGAAACTCCAGGCCCGGCTCCATAGGTGTTCATCATTGGTAGTGAGCATCCCGCCTTCGCCGCCAGTGGTTATGATTTTATCCTGACAAAAGGAAAAGGCTGCGATATGGCCTAGGCCGCCCACCGGCCGATCTTTGTAAGTGGCGCCATTAGCTTGAGCGCAATCCTCAATGACCTTGATATCGCGGTGGCCAGCCAGTTCCATGATGGGGTCCATGTCACAGGCCCAACCCGCCAAGTGAACCGCGATGATAGCCTTTGTTTTCGGGGTGATGACCTTTTCAATGGATTCGGCGGTGATGTTTTGGCTTACCCGATCCACATCTGCGAAAACAGGGACGCAACCGCGCATGATGGCGCAGCTTGCACTGGCGATGAAGGTTCTCGGAGTGGTGATGATCTCCGACCCAGGCGGTATATCCAGAGCGTAGATGGCCAGTTCGAGTGCGGAGGTGCCGTTACAGAGAGCAATCGCATGATTACAACCGGCGGCTATCGCGTATTCCTTCTCAAATTCTCGAGACTCTTGACCGGTCCAGTAGTTCACTTTGCCGCTCTCCATTACCCTGATGACGGCAGCCACTTCGTCAGGTGCATAGTAAGGCCAAGGCGCATAAGCGCAGGCGATATTGGGGACATCACTTCGGCTCAGGGACATAACAAGTCCTAACACGGGGTTTATTGATGGTCAGACTGCTGAAGGCAGACGAGGCAGTTTGCTTCTGTTCGCGTCGATAGTAACTCAAAGGAAAATGTGAAAGTGCTCATATCAAATATTTCCCCGGGATTCGCTCTGTATCTGCCAGCACGAGTTTGATGCCGTCCATCCACGTTCGGTTATTTTCGCAGGGAACCACGGGTTTCATCGACACCGGGGCGCTTTGCGTTGCCCTTCGCAGGAGCACATGCGATGTTTGGTTTCAGGATGTCTGGTCATAGCAAAAGAGAACGGCTTCAGGGTGGAATTTATTCTAAAACAAGCCATATTCTCAATACACAGCTGCCTGGAAATGAACTTGCGGCATCAAAATATTGCTGTATCGTACGGCACCTCTTCAGCCAAGTGGAGAGTAACGCATGTTTTCATTCGGAGGTTTCCATGCCCCAATCCAACAGCGGTGAGTTGCTTCCCTCGATTCGCTGCGCTTCCAATCCCCCCAATCGCGATGGCGCTGCGCGAAGCAGTGCGCCTTTGTGGACTGCGCTCGGCGCCACACTGTTGCTAAGCGCCTGCACTGCCCCAGGGATGAAAATGGATATGAAGGCTAGCTCGCACCCGACGACTACCAAGGTTGATGGTCTCAATGTCAACCTGCTTCCGCTCAACACGGAGGTGCTGAATGCACAGGCTCCCCGCAGCCTCGAAGCCGCAAGTTTTAGTGAACTTCTCGCGGACAAGTTTCAGCCTTACCGGGTTGGCCCCCAGGATGTCCTTTTGGTCACGGTTTGGGATCATCCCGAAATCACCCTTCCTTTAGGCCAGTTCCGCTCAGATGCCGCCACGGGAATGGTAGTGGATGAGGACGGCTCCCTCTATTTCCCCTATGTTGGCAAGATCGCAGTGACGGGGCTGACCATCTCGCAGGTGCGCGATGCACTTACTTCGAGCCTGGCGAAGGTGCTTCAGAAACCCCAGGTCGACGTGAAGATGCTCTCCTTCCGATCGCAAAAAGTGTACGTAGGGGGTGAGGTTAAGAGTCCAGCGGTCTACAATGTTACCGACGTTCCTTTTACTTTGACTGAAGCAGTGAATCGCGCAGGAGGCTTCCTGTCGACGGCGAATGACAGTCGGATGCTTTTGACCAGAGGTACTCAGTCTTGGAAACTGGATTTTCGGACTCTCATGGCCTCGGGCAATCGCATTGGGCAGATCATTCTGAAGGATGGCGACTCCCTTTATGTGCCTAATAGCCAGGAAGAGCCCGTCTATTTGATGGGTGAACTTGCCAGACCGGGCACCCTCCCTCTATCTCACGGCAATCTGTCTTTGGCTCAAGCCATTTCTGACGTAGGCGGCGTACTGGCGACAAGTGCTGATGCGAGTTCAATCTATGTCATTCGTCAGGCCAGTGCCGCGAACTCGGTCGATGTCTATCACTTGGACGCCCGCAACCCAACGGCCATGGTGTTGGCAGATCGCTTCCGCCTCAACCCCCGCGATATTGTCTATGTTGACGCGGGTAGTCTGGTGCGCTTCAGCCGGGTCATGAGTCTGGTTCTCCCAACCTTCTCAGCGATCACTACTACTGCGATAACGGCAGCGGAAATTCGGTATTTGCGAAGGCCCTAGCCAACTGCCAACAAGCACAACTCCGTCTCCCGGGTACTCCCGTGTTTGGGTCAAATCGCTTCTCTTGGAGGCTCTCGCTTGAGGACACTGCGGAATATTGAATCCATTTTGGTTCTCTGTGAGGGGAACCACTGCCGCAGCCCCATCGCCGAGGGATTGCTGAGGGCGACCTTAGGGCCCGAGATCAGGGTTGAATCCGCAGGCCTAAAAGCTCTTGAGGGTCATCCGGCCCATCCTGAGGTTCTTCGCCTAATGGCTGAACGGGGAATTGATCTTTCTGCCCATCGCAGTCGGCAGTTGACACCCAGCATGGCCCTTTCGGCCAACTTGATTCTGGTCATGGACCAGCAGCAGA
>JANXQX010000210.1 GCA_025353305.1 Holophagaceae bacterium | reverse complement strand
TGGCGTGCGGCCACCCTTCTTCTGATTGCAAAGGAGGCAGCAGGCCACGAGATTCTGCCAGGTGGTCTGGCCGCCTTGGCAAAGGGGAAGCACGTGATTTTGCGCTATTCATAATTTTTGTCACAATTACAAAAATATTTTTCTATTTCTAAAGACTTTATTACATTTTGGCATGATCATTTCTTGATCTTTCAAATTCCGTATTACGCTCTATGTTTTTTGTAATGGATTGAATCATGCCTGGCTCGAACCCCTACACCGTTCGGATCCCCCAGTTGCTCAACGGCGAAAGATTGCCGCTGCTATGCCTGGACGGATTGCCGCTCTACGAAACTGGCGACTGGACACTGAGCGCCCTCTGGCCAGAAGGCGATGCGACTAACACCATGTCAGCTAAGCTTCGTGCAGTCGGCCATTGGTTCCGATGGGTCGATCAGAACGGAATTTGTTGGGAGGAGCGTGTCCGCACCGGGGTGTTTCTCTCCCAAGATGAGATTGCGGATGTCCAAAGGTGGATGAGCGTCCCCATCGGAGTCCCATTTGGAACCAAAGTGGGCAAGCTCAAGGTGGCCATGGGTAGCCTGGCGGCCCGCATGATCTTTGTCGGTCAATATCTTCGCTGGGTATCGGAAAAGGTGTTGCATAGAGTCCCGGACAGTACCCACGACCGCCTCGAAAGGAAGTATAAGCGTTGGATAGCGCGATGGAAGAAGCGAACTCCCAAAATGGAGGAATCCAAGGAGGGTGGAAGCCGTTTCGGGCTTTCTCCAGCACAACAGGATCTCTTCCTTCGAGTCATACATCCTGACTGCGAAGACAACCCTTTTGAGAAGGGGATGAGGATTCGGAACTTCGCCATTCTTACCCTGCTTTTCGAACACGGGTTGCGTCTGGCTGAACCATTGATGATCCAAACAACCGACCTGAAGTTTGGGGATCGGGAGTTCGTGGTTCCGGGAAGGCGGAACAACCCCAACGATCCTCGTAAAATCATCCCTTCCCCTAAGAAGGGAAGAAATCTCCAGCATGGTGGAGGCCGGTATCTGGGGCTCACGCCCGCCAGTATGAAGGCGCTTGAGACATGGATGAACGAGGACAGGCGGGACGATCGTAGATTCCCTGGCGCCAGAAAGTCCCCCTACGTCTTCATCTCCGAACGGGGGCTCCCGCTTTCCGTCCGACGCATGCACAGCATTTTCGAAACCATCCGAAATGCGTTTCCAGAATTAGGCGCGAGTTTCAGCCCGCACATCCTTCGCCACACATTCGTCGAGGAATACATTCGGAGCCATCCAAATTTCACACCGAAGGAACGTCAGGATCTCTGCTACCTGCTGGGCTGGTCCCAAACCAGTAATATGCCTGATCGCTACGGCCTGCCAGCCATAAAGGAATCTGGCGGCAAGCGAAGCCAGGAGCTTTCCCAGCGGCGTCATGCCAGAGCCCTTCAATCGATTGAGATTGAGAAGCCATGACACAGCACCAGTCCGTAGTCCTTTCCCAAGTCGCAGAGGCCCTGCCGCAAATTCCACCTCTCATCACAACCAGTGTCGGATTCAAGGTGGACACTACTGGTGCCGGATGGCAGATGCCCACACAGTTCAATGGCTCCTTCGTGAACTGGGAAACCTACCCAACAGGCCCAGAGATCCTTCCCGTCGTTCAGGGGTACGTCGCATTTCTTCTTGAAAACAGAGCAGAAAGCACCGCGATCATGACGGTGAAGAGCCTCCAATACGTGGATTGGACGATCCTGACTGTCCCCTGGATTCAGAACGGGGAGATCACCCTCTCGGATGTTATCGCCTCCAGGACGGAACTGGAGAACCGCCTCCCCAGAGCAGGAAAGAAATACTGGGGTAGCGTCCGCAGGCTTTACACCTGGGCAGCGGAAATGGGAGTCCCAGGGTTTTCTGAATCGGTGGCTTTCCGCTTGTCCCACTTCAAGTCCAGGAGACGGCCGACGCTGCAGACTCAAACCCGCGTTGCCCCTGGCGTTGCTATCTCCATGGTCTCCCAGAATAGAAGGAAGTATGACGACATCACTGCCGCCAATATTGAAGCCGCTCTCCTGAAAGCGATTCGAAATATTCGATCCGGGACGGCTGACCCGCGAATCAAACTGTCAGGGATCGTGCTGACTTACCTAGCCCTCGACCATGGGCAGCGCCCACTTTCTCTGGCTAAGCTGCGCGAAAGCCACTTCGAGGTCCAAGAGACAGAAGGGGCCATCTGTTATTGGCTGGAAATCCCCAACACCAAAGGGAAGGGAAAGAAGGACTACATCTACGCCACTCGATTGAAACAATTGAGCGCGACCTGGGGCGGGCTGATCGTGGATCTCATCTCCCAGAACCGCGCACATCGGGAGAATTTGGGACTGGACAACACTCTTGATTGGCCACTGTTTCCGATTGCACAAACCGGATCGGGGGCATGTATGGCCAAGGTGGCGAGGCTTCCCCACTCCGACCCGTCTATGCAGTTGCACTCTAGTTCGCGTGGATTGGATTTCAAGCTGAAGCGTCTCTTCACCGCGCTGCAGGTCAGAGATAGTGAAGGAAAGGTCATCGTCCCAACATTTTATTCGTTTCGGGACACCTTTGCCTCAAACCTTGCCCGAGCGGGGGCTCCATTAACGGTCCGAGCCTACGAACTCGGCCAAACTACCACCCAATCCACCCCTGTCTATGACAAGCGCGGCCCCGAATTCGCGGCCATGCTGGACCAACCCTTCCTCCGGGACCGTTTGGCAGCCATTGCAGGGCCCTTCATCCATGGTGCCAAGTTCTCTGAGTCCAAAGATGAAGGGGCGGAGGTCCCATTCATCGACCCAGGTACCGGATTGTTCCTTGGTGCCACTGGGCGTTGCGGTTGCCCTGGTAGTCGGTGTGGCCTGAGTGGCAGCATCGAGTGCTACCTCTGCGGCAACTTCAAGGCCATGACAGAAGGACCTCATGCGAGAGTTTTGGACTTCATGTTGGATCGCCGTGCCAGGATGCAATCCGAAGGCAAGCCTGAAAACCAGTTCACTCGTTACGACATCCACATTTTCGTGGTTCAAGAAATCCTGCGACGGATAGACCAAATGGATTTAGGAGAATGTGTATGAGCACACATCCGGCCCTCCAAACGGAACCTCAAGCCAGGCTATCGGCCTACATAGATGATGGTAAACAGCACATCAAGGCGCTATATGGGATCAATTTTTCCGATGACCTCTGGCAGCTTCCAGCGGACCGGATTGGAGGGAAAAAGTTTCGCCGCCTCCAGTTCGCACCCTTTGATGGGGAGTTCAAAGACCTCCTGAAAGCCATAGTCTCCAACGAATGTGCCACCAAGGACGGTCGCGGATCGCTGACGATCAGGCGCTTTTTGACCCTTGCCAGGCACCTGCGTCCAGCGGTATCCGGCCTTAAAGGCATGAGCGAAATCACCATTGAGCACTTTCACCAGGCCACACGGTCGATTCGCAACCAGCACCCTGAATACGCCATGGCCACGAAATACGGATTCGGACATTTGCTGGCTTTGACTGCGAAAACCTTGGATGATCACCGGCTCACCAAAACCTTTTTGGGATTTCGCAACCCGTTCTCCCGAGAGGTGGATTCGCGGTCGTGCGATCCGGAAACCCGTGCCAAGGCCATGGCCAAACTGCCTTCCGAAGGTGCTATGACGGCCCTTGGAGAGGTTTATCACAGCGTCATGAATGGCGGTGGGACTGATCACGACAAGATCATTCTGTGCGCTTGCGTAATCCTCTGCTGCACCGGATTCCGCATAAACGAACTTCTTGCCCTACCGGCCAATTGCTGGCACGAAGGCCATTATCGGGATGAGGAGGGACGTATTTTCCCGGCCTGCTCTATTGGTTATGCTCCAGAGAAGGGCGGAACAAATAATGCAATGAACCGGATCGTGCCCCCTGCGCTCGTGGGACTGGCCAAGGAGGCTCTCGACGAAATCCTTCGCATCACCGAACCGCACCGGAAGAACGCTCGGATTCTCTTCGATGGAGGATTGAATCTACCCCCTCTGGATGAAACTCGCACCTATACCGCAACAGAGGCGAGCAAGATCCTCGGTATTACAGACGGTTCGATGTCCCCACTGCTCTTGCAGGACCCTGTCCTCAGTAGCAAACCAAGGGGTTCTGATAGGAACCGCTGGGAACTTTCCGCCCAAGATATTCGGAACTTTGCCATGGCGCGTTCCTTTTCCGGCCCCGTCCAGACCTTTCCTTGGCGGTTAGAACTTCACGAGGCTCTTTTTGTGGTGAGCCACCGATTCTTCCGTACAGCCGGTGGAATGAATGGCACCACCAACATCGTGGACGAATCAAACATTGGGAACGCTCTTCGAGGCCCAACCTCCTATTTCACTAGGTTTGGCAAGCTCAACCCTGAAACCGGCAAGCCCTGGCGCATTTCAACTAATGGCTTCCGCCACATGCTCAACACCTTGTTCCAACTTAGCGGGTTCACTGCCGACGATATCGCGTCCTACTTCGGGAGGAAGGACCCCCGAGCTAATGAGAACTACAATCACATGACCCAACGAGAGCGACTAGCCATCGCCACCGCTGCCTATGATGGCGGCAATATGTTGGGACCAATGAAGGAAGCCCTGGACAGCATCAAGGACCCTATCCGCCGCCAGTTGGCCATGACGGCTTCCTTCGGGAATACTCAACTCAGCCCCCTTGGTATTTGCTTTCACCACGATGGCGCAGAGATCCCCAGCATCCCCGACCGCTGCGCCGTCTGCCCAGGGTTGGCGATCATCAAAGGGCATCCTGCCCTAATCGAGGAAACCCGACGGCAACTCGAAGTCGCCGAACGAACATACAACACACTGACGGAGGGGCTCTCCAAGGGTTACGTCCAGGATGGACCTTGGATCCCACTGGCGGGGGAACGCAGAGAGCGACTTCGCACCTTGCTCGGGATGCACTTGGATTACACCACCCCAGACGGTGGATTGATCCAACTTGGCAACCCTGGCAGGAAAATAGAGCTTTGCGCTCCTTCTACCGTTTGAACCAGCCAAGTCGGAGGGATCGTTCCATGCGGACCTGGAAGCGGATGACCCAGACTGATGTCTTGAGGATTCTTACGATTATCGAATCGTGGCCTCTACCTACCATTACCTGGGAAGCCCTTGTAAAAGAGGTCGATATTCAAGTTGGGCAACTTTTCAGTAGACAGGCATTGGAACGGAAGCCTCAAATCAAATCCGCTTTCCAAGTTCGTAAAGGGCAGAAGCCAGAATTAATGCGGATGAGTGAAGCCGAACAAACCATCCAGCGATTACGCCAACGGAATGCGGAATTGGAGTTTCTAGTACGCAGGTACGACCTCCGGTTCATTCGGCATATTGCCAATGCCCACAATTGGGGAAAGAACCCAAAGGAATTGGATCGGCCAATGGATGAGGAACACAAGTAGTGACCCTTTGAAG
>JANXQX010000082.1 GCA_025353305.1 Holophagaceae bacterium | reverse complement strand
GGTGGATAGTGTCTCCCCTCGTGCACCAGATCAAACCCTGTGCTGTCTGCGAAGGCGTGTTTGACACCGGCGCTGAGATCCCCTATCGCCTGGAGAATGTGTTCCCGAAGGATGACCTTCAGTTCTTCCGCAGGTAAACGTTTGTTGGGCATGGCAGGTTCCGTTGGAACGAATCTACCAACTTCACCCATCGATGCCCAGGAAACGCTGAGGGATACTTACAGTTTCGGTCGCCACTGCCTTTCATGAGGGCGTCTAGGGTCTCTCTTCACTGGATCTCTCAACCAGGGATAGAATGCCCCGATGATCATCGACCCCAACGCTCTCATCTTTGCCCTCCGCGACCGTGGCCGCGTAGTCTCTATCCCTACGATGGGCGAGACGATCTATGAACTGGACGGGAAGCAATACCGCTACTTCCTGATTCCTGAGAAGGACCGGCAGCCAGGAGAAGGGCCATGGAGAGCAGAAGAGATCGAGACGCGCTGCTGAAGCCCAGGGAGGGTTGTATTCTCCCTTTTCGCGAGATTATCAGCCTGGCCTGAAACATGAGGACCAGCGTGGGCGGTGCCACAGGACGCACCAGGAGGCCTCAGGACAGGTCGGATGGGGCCGGAGCACCATCGGGATCAAACAGCGGCCTTAGAACGCATATTTGGCCACGCGAGGAATCCTCAAGCCTGCTTACCATCCGCCATATCCGAGCGTGGCGGGACATCTGCGTGTCGATTTCCAGGGCGGAGGCTTTGAATTCCATGCTGCCATAGGAGAGCAAAGTGGGACGCACTTCACCTGATCCCTGACGCAGAGCTAGAATATGCTCGATGTTCAAAGAGCCCAATGCCCTCATGCGTTAACGAGGCCACCATCCCAGTTTGGGGATGATATTGTCACTCACTAGCTGCACGATTTCGATAAGGGGCTTGGCAGCGGTCCTAGTGTAAATCTCCGTCACCCCCTGGATGCTATGGCCCAAGATCTGTCCTGCGTATGACTTGAGTTTCAGGTCAGACAAGAAGCTGGTCATGCTTCTACGAAGATCATGGATGTTCACATGCTCGTAAGGTTGACCTTCTCTGATGCGCGTCCACGGGTCCTGGAGATCATCACGGGTGCTCAGCAGATCCTTGGCCTGATCCCCCGCAGGGAAGAGGCACAGGTGCTGAATCTTCTTGCCATCTACTTCGACTTCTTTGTGCGGGATGGCGTGGATTAGCTCCACAGCTTGCTTCGAAAGAAATATTTGGCGTGGTTCCAGGGTTTTCTCACCGGACTTGTGATACTCCCTTGGAACCAGGATCCACTGTGCCTCAAAATCAATCCAATCCCACCGGCATTGGCAAAGCTCTTGGTGCCGTGCACCAGTGAGCAGGTAGAGCAGCACGGCAATTTTGTATTCAATGGGTTCCTTGATGGTCTTCAACCTTTCCCCTAGGAGCGGCAGATCCTCATTACCCATGCGGGTGGATTTCTTCTTCACGCTGGGTTTGGTCTGCCCCAGCCAGGGATTGGACTGCACCACTCCCAGGCTGATGCCATAGGCCCATGCCCTCTGGCATAGACCCACAACCTGCCTGGAGGTTGACTTAGCAGTCTTTCGGCAAGCAACTAGGCAGTTGGCTGCATCGGTGCCGGTGATCTCATCTGCATACATGGTTCCCATCGGCACTTTGGGCTTGATCGGCCAATCCCTGACCTTGGTCCTGAGCATTCTGATGTTTTCTTTGCGGGTGCTGTCCCGCATCCCCCTCTCCACTCCCATTTTTTCTTCTTCATACTTGGTCAGAAGCTGGTTGACGGTGAGGCTCTCTCGCTTGGCCTTCTTGACCTGGGCCGGGTCATCCACCGAGAGCAGCTTCTTGGCAGCAACCCTGGCCTTTGAGGGGGACATCTTTTCGCATCGGCCAATGGTTGCCGTTTTCTGTTTCCCTCTACTGTTGGTGTAGCGAAAGATCCAGGAGTAGCACCCTCTCTCCGTTACCCGGCAGAACAAGCCCGTGAGTTCCATGTCGGGTGTGTCGTACTTGGTACCTGTAACCGGAAGCTCTTCGTAGTTGTCCGCCACAAACAACTTCTTGTCTCGGATTGTCCGCCCCACTGTCAGATCCTCCAGCAATGCTCTTAACGCTACCATGGAGACTAGCTGGAGACTTATATGTTTTCTCAACTGGGGTACATGAATGCGATATTTGAGTAATCTTCACTCAACTCAATCAGATTCTAACATGGCCTGTTTTCAATTAAATAGTCAATTGTTATTCACGATTTCAACAATCTCTATTTTGCGAAGAATAGGACTACGAATCTGAGGGTCGGGCGTTCGAATCGCTCCGGGACCACCACTAAATACAACACTTAGAGCCGCCCACAAGGCGGCTCTTTTGCGTTCAGCTACGGCAAAGATACAGGGCCGCCCTTCGACTCGATCACCTGATGCGCGTGGTCAGGTGAGCCCGAAAGGGACTGTCCGCCCTCTTCTGCCGGTGCCACACACAAAAGAACTGCCTCTCATGTGAGGCCCACACCTGGGCTCAGAAAGGAGGCAAGCAGGACGTTTACCCACACCCCTAGGCCAGGCTATAGTCTAGCCAGTAAGTGTTGCAATAAAAATACTTGTAGCGCATCGAATCGAACCACCCTACCTTATCGAGGACAATGAGGCTCACCAGCACCGTTGGAAGTACAAAAAAATCCCCCCATGGTTGGCTTGGAAACGAGCCATGGGAGGTGTGCCACTCGCGTTGCCTTGCGGCAGCGTAGTTCAGCTATTGTGCGGCTGGGATGCGCGGTTCGCAAGACGGAAGGGTGCAATTACCGGGGTTCCTGCAACGTACCCCGGCGCCTTGGAGGCCGCAATGGCTACCCGCAAGGAAACCCCAGAGCCCGTGAAGACTCCCTTCCTCACGACCCAACAAGCCGCCGAATACCTGGGCATGAAGAAGGCCTATCTCCAGCGCCTCCGCATGACGGGCGAAGGCCCCGAGTATCTGCGCATCAGCCCTCGCCGGGTGCTCTACACCATGGACGACATCACGCGCTGGCTGGAAGCTCAGCGGCGCCGGTCCACGGTAGATCCCGGCCCCTACTACCAGCGCCGCTAATCAAACGCTGACGCGCCTTTCAGGCCATTGAGCCCTGGCTCTGCCTGGGGTGTGTCTGCGCGCAAGCGTGGCTGCAACCTTGCACACAATTACGTTGGAAGGTGGATCGAACTCCCCGCACAAGGGCGCTCGGAACACCCCGGCTTTGCCATGTCCTGCGACATGGGACGGCCTGGCCATTCTCGATTCACCAGAAGGCCCGCTCGTCGTCGATCCCACTTCTGGAGAAGTCCTCGACGCATGGACGGAAGCGGTTCGCACGGCGCAGTACCGCGCCTGTTCCGCATCTCGCTATGCCTCGGCGCTGGCGGAATCCATTGCGGGCGGGAAGGTGCGCTTGAGCCGGGATGACACAGGAGAAGTGATCCTCCTGGATGCCGATGGGCTTGAGGTCATGGCCAAACCAGGCGAAGGCCTGGCCCTGCGTTCTGCCGCACTCCTGCTGCTCGAATCCCAAACTCCGTACGGCGTGGTGGGCCACCATGGAGATCGGATTTTCGGCATGGGTGGATCTGGCTTCGGCGCTTCCATTCGTTATGCACCCGCCTACCAACGGCGGCTGAGTGTGCGTTCCAGAAAGAAGGCCCGCGAGGCAATCTGGCACGTTCGGCGCCGTCTGTGGGCTGTGGCGTACGACACGAAAGAGGCGGGAAAAGTGTTGCCTGTCGCCTGGACACTCACCACACCAACGCTAGATCCCTCCATCGTGTCGAGCGCTTGCGAGGCACGGGAAGAGGAACGCATGTTCTTGGCCTGGTCCCTCTTTCGCAAGTTGGACATCTTCAAAGCCACTGTCTTCGCCGCTTTCCGTGGCTTTGAGGTCACCCGCAAATCGTTCTGGGATGGGGTTGTATTGCATCACCCGCATTTCCACTTGCTGGCCTGGGCGCGCTACGTGTCCCAAGCCGATTTGGCGGCGGCGTGGTGGGCCTGCCTGCGAACGGCTACGCGCCGTGTCTACGGGTTCGAACTGGAAGACCTCTATCCCAAGATGGAAAACCGCGCCAAAGCCATCACCGCCTGCATCCACGTTCAAGCCGTCAAGCGCAAGACACGCCGGGGCGATAGCGCCATGTCCTTGGAAGCCGCCATCCAGGAGACCTTGAAATACTGCACCAAGGCCGATGACATCGCCTGCTACATCCCCGATCCAGAGCATCCGGGCGAGTGGATCGTGTCAGGCCTTCCTGGTGATTACCTGCGCGATGGCATCTGGAATCCAGAACTCCTGACATAACCTCCGTCAGAACTGTCCGGTTTCGGGGTAAAGGTCCGCCACGGCGAAGCGAAGGGTCAGCTTGGTGCCGGGGTACCGAACGGGGGCTTTGTTGAGTTCATGGCAGAGGGCGGCAATGGCTTTGGTGCGGTGCGGGGAACTCAGCGGGGCGAGGGTCACACGCAGTGCGTTGCTGGTCACTTCAAAGTCCGCAGGGGAGTTGAAGGCACTTTGGAGCAGCGTCCTTCCTTCATCTTCACTGCGGGCATAGAAGGGTTGCAGCAGCCGGAACAGGTCGCTCTCGGCGCGATAGGCCGCCATTTTGAGCACGGTGGTCAGATGCTTTCGTTCGACGGCGAGTTTGCGCACTTCTCCCTTGGATATCTGGCTGATGGGAACGCGGCGGGGGACGGCATCGCGGGCTTTCTGGAGATCCACGGCGAGACGTGCCGCTTCGATGAAGGCACCCTCCAGGCTGGTGTTGGCGTTCTTCTTCGTCATGGAAGGTTTCACGAATTCGCGCAGATGCTCTTTGTCGAGGATGACATCCAGACCGAAGCAGGCACACAGTCTTTCGAGTTCCGTCCGGGCTTTCCGTAGCTTGGCATCCAGCCCACGCCAGACAGGGTTGGGCACCTCGCGCACGGGGTCATCGGGCTCGGTGCCGTAGTCCACCAGCGCGTCGAGCGCGAATTCCTCCCGCATGTACTTGAAGAAGTTCTCCTGCCGCCAGCGTTCAAACATGCGGAAGGCGATTTCGGCCGCGGTCAGATCCCGGCGCGACGTGAGGATCGTCGTCTGGTGTCCGTTCTCGCATAGACGCGTGATCTGGCGCAGGGTGAGGCCTTCGCGAAGGGCCACCTCCTCGTCCGCGAGGAGGTAGGTGAGCGTCTCTCCAGCGTGGGTGAAGGAACAATCGTGGCAAGCCTCTGCCGGCGCTGGATCGTGGGTGCCTTTGCGATAGGTGAGGAGATCGACCTCCTCCTCGATGAGCTTCTTGAAAAGATCGAAGCAATAGCCACCGCGATCGAAAACAACGGTCATCCGGCGTCCGGGGATGAGCGCCTTGGCTTCCGTCACGATCGTGAGAAGCATCTTTGTGAGACCGGCATTGGCAGGTGCGGTCACGACGAACAGTGGCTCACCTCTCTCATCGTTGACGAAGTAGTCCGTGGTGGATGGCAAGGCGATTCGAAGGCGCGTTACGTGGGCCTTCGGGAGATCATGCTTGCCGCTGTAGACGCGCACGTGGCCGTCCACATACAGGAAGCCCAAGGCAGGTCCTAGAACTTCGCTCCGCCGTTTTGACAACAACTGTCCAAATTCGGTGGAACGCCCGGTGGCCGCGAGTCGCGCGAGCTTGCCGCGAAGGGTTTTGACTTCCATGATGCGATCAAGCCCCAGGATGCGTCCCAGCCCCGTGGGTGAATGTTCCTTCAGTCCCTCGGGCCGCTTGATGCGCAGCAGCGACATGAGTAGGAAAGTCATAAGCGTTGTTCGGAGGCCATGGAAAGCCGGTCCAAGGCTGCCATAGACGTCGGCGGCACAATCGAGCACGCCTGCGGCCAGCAGAATGGGGACCGCTAGCAGCACCCCCGCGCCAGGCACGGCCTTCCCTGGACCAAAGATCGGCAGCGCATCGGCAATAAGGCCATGGTAGGCCAGCATGCGGTCATTCACTCGGTTCAGGGGATCCGTATCGAGCGAGAAGGAGAACGCTTCCTCCGGCCCTTCTCCGGGTGCCTCGGACACGTTTGGGTCCGCACCCGCGGAAAGGGCTTCATCCACGGGACAGGCCGTTGAATGGGCTGCCGCGCAGACCTTGCCTCCTCCTTCGCCCGGCGATTCGGACAGGTTTGGGTCCGCATCCTCAAGCCCTGGCAGCGGAACTGCCTGGAACTGCCCGGTCTGCCATCCGAGCCGTTTCAGTACCTTGCGGATGGCCTTCTCGTCCACCCCCATGCGCGAAGCGATCGCACGGTTCGAGTGGCCTTCTGTCTTGAGCTGTTCGATCATGCGGATGCGCGCCGCTTTGAGACGGGGCCTGCCCGCCGGATACCCATCCGGCCGCCCGAGCGCCGCAAGACCGCCCTCCGCAAAACGCCCCTGATAACGGCGCACACTCCGGTCCGAGCAACCAAAGGCCCGCGCCACCTCGTTCTGCTGCGCGTGCCCCAGGTCCACAAGGCTCACCATCGCATGCGCTTCGCCCACCCGATCGCCCTCGCGGAAGTGCGCCACGGCCACACCTTGCACGATCACCACACGATCCCCGCCGGATACCAAGAGCTGACATCGCCCATTGATCGTGATTGCCCGGTCCTTCTCACCCCTTGGCGGATCCGGCTCTGTAAACAACACACCCTGAAGCTGCTGGTTCATCCGCCCATTACAAGGCCTCGGCAGTCAAACAACCGGACAACTTTGGGTCCGCACCCCCAAATTGACATCTCTCCTAATCACAGAGGATTGCTGGCGCTTATGTCAGGAGATCTGGAATCCAAGTTGTCAAGGGCAACCCATGAAGAAACCTCCATCCATCGAAGCCCGGACCCGCGAACTGCGGGAGGCAATCGCAGGGATGGACTTCGTCGTCTCGGGTATGGTGTCGTCGCGAACAAAGCCATGCGGCAAGGCCAACTGCCGCTGTGCCAAGGACCCTTCGGCCTACCACGGACCCTACTTCGAGTGGCACCACTACCAGGACGGCCACCTGATACACAAGACCGTTACGCCGCAACAGTACGAGGTCCTGGAGGGGGCAGTCGCCAACTATCGGGAGATCCTTCGCCTCCTGACGATCTGGGAGCAGGAGACGGTTGGTCTGGTCATTGAAAAACCGGCAAAGAAGTAAACTCTTTAAAATCAGCAATAAAATTACGAAGATATTGGCCGGTACATGTGCGGAATGCAGGTAGGCACAGCGATCTACTTTGAATTGGAGAGCATTTTGAAAGCTGCCAGAACGCCAAACGCGGTGGCCCAAATTGCGCAGACAAGGTACGACGAAAAAGTTACCCAGTACCAGATGGGCTCGCTGTCTCGATGGTAGGTTCGCACGCTGAATCCCCATCCACGGCCCTTGATTTCCTGCGAGGAAAACGCATTGAAAACCATCCAGGAGAATAGTATTCCAATGGCCAGAAATAAGGTTGCAATCATGGTTTACGCCTGAAAGTGAATTCGAGCAAATAGTAACAGAATTGGGAGTAAACCCTCAATCACTGTGCCTTAACCGCAGCGGCACTGCGAACAGCACTGCGAACAAGTCAGTCCGCACTTTGGCGCAACCTTCAGGTGCATGTGCTCGCGCATGGACAAGCCCAAGGCCATCAGCGCCGCACCCCAAAAGCTCGCCCGCCTCATCTATACGATGCTCACCAAGGGGGAGGAATACACGGACCAGGGCCAGGAATACTGTG
>JANXQX010000075.1 GCA_025353305.1 Holophagaceae bacterium | reverse complement strand
GCCGCTGGCCGCGACTTCCACAACTTCAACACTGTCTACCGCGACAACCCCGCCTATCAGGTGGTGGCTTTCACGGCGACCCAGATTCCCGACATCGCCGGGCGCAGGTACCCAGCTGTCTTGGCAGGGAAGCTCTATCCGAGCGGGATTCCAATCTTCGATGAAACCGAACTGGCGGAAGTCATCCAGCGCGAGAAGCCCCATGTCGCGGTGTTCTCATACTCCGATGTCACTTACGACACCATCGGCCATCTCGCTGCCCTTTGCATCGCCCATGGCGTGGACTTCGAGCTGCTGGGCGCTGACAAGACCATGATCAAGAGTTCCAAGCCCGTAATCGCCATCACAGCGGTCCGCACGGGCGCCGGCAAGAGCCAGACCACGCGCTACATCAGCAGCATCCTCAAGAAATTGGGCAAGAAGGTCGTCGCCATCCGCCATCCCATGCCCTACGGCGATCTGGCCATCCAGGCCTGCCAGCGGTTCGCGGAATACTCCGACCTGGACAAGCACAAGTGCACGATCGAGGAACGCGAGGAATACGAGCCCCACATCGATAACGGCTTCATCATCTATTCCGGCGTGGACTATGAGCAGATCATCCGTTCCGCCGAGGCCGAAGCCGACGTGATCCTGTGGGATGGCGGCAACAATGATCTGCCTTTCTACGCCAGCGACCTGCACATCTGTGTGGCCGATCCGCACCGCTCGGGCCACGAGCTGCTCTATCATCCCGGCGAGGCGAACTTCCGCATGGCCGGTGTCATCGTGATCAACAAGTGCGACACCGCCACCGAAGAGAACATCGCCTCCATCGAAGCCAATGCCGCCAAGTTCAATCCCAAAGCGGTCGTGATCCGGGCCAACAGTCCCGTCACCTGCGAAAAGCCGGAGCTGGTGAAGGGCAGGAAAGTCCTGGTCATCGAGGACGGCCCGACCCTGACGCACGGCTCCATGACCTTCGGCGCGGGAGTTGTCGCCGCGAAGAGCGCGGGGGCCGGGGAGATCGTAGATCCGCTCCCCTATGCCGTTGCCTCCATCGCTGCGACCTACAAAAAGTACCCCAACGCCAAGGGCATCCTGCCGGCCATGGGTTACGGCGACGCGCAGATCCACGACCTGGAAGCCACCATCGAGGCGACGCCCTGCGATGTGGTGATCAGCGCCACGCCCATCGACATCACCCGTGTGTTGAAGGTGAACAAACCCATGGTGCGGGCCACCTATGCCCTGGCTGAAGTGCAGGTCGGACAGCTTGAGGAGGCCGTAAGCAAGGCGCTGGCAGCCTGCATTCCAGCGGGTGTCTAGCGGCAGCCCTTCACCTTGTCTTCATGCCTAAATCATTGCGGTTTCTGGTACTTCGGGATAAACTGAAATTTCCACCCGACACCAGGGGCCATGCCCCATCCAAGGAGATATTGATGACCGCATTCGTCACCCAGCCAGCCCCCGATTTCAAGGCCGCCGCCCTCGTAAATGGCGAGTTCAAAGAAATTTCCCTGTCCGATTATAAAGGCAAGAAAGTTGTCCTGTTTTTCTACCCGCTGGACTTCACCTTCGTGTGCCCCACCGAAATCCTGGCCTTCTCCGATGCCATCAAGGAATTCGAAGCCCGCGATACCCAGGTCCTCGGCGTGAGCGTCGACAGCAAGTTCAGCCACTTCGCTTGGACTCAAGTGGATCGCAAGGAAGGCGGCATCAAGGGCATCACCTTCCCTTTGGTGGCCGACCTGAACAAGACCATCGCCGCCGACTATGGCGTACTGCTGCCCGCCGGCATCGCCCTGCGCGGCCTCTTTATCATCAACAAGGACGGCGTGCTGAAGCACATCACCGTCAACCACAATGACCTGGGCCGCAACGTGGAGGAAGTCCTGCGCCTCCTCGACGCCGTAGATTTCAGCGAAGAGCACGGCGAAGTCTGCCCCGCCAACTGGCACAAGGGCGAAAAGGCGATGAAAGCGAATGCCGCCGGGCTGAAGGAATGGGCCGCCAGCAAGTAGTGGGACGAACCCAATCATGTACCGAGAGCGGGCGCCGAAAGGCGCCCGCGGTCTTTCGTGGAAAGGTGATCGCTGGAATGGCCTTGATGGGGCCATGACCATTCGACCGAAGCGCAGCGAAGGGGAGACTCCGGGTCCGCGCTTGCGTGGGAGCACGCACTGCGTGCGATTGCTGGAGAATAGGACGGAATCGCAAAGCGATTGCCGCCCGCCTTGCAGAGTTCCTAGCCGTGGGTTTGCTGATGGGGGGATTATTCTCTCAGCTTTATTTGGCCTCGATTCGTCGGAAGTGATGCCGATTCGTTGAATTTCTTGAAGTGGTCTTTCGCGGCCTGGGACTGGATGACGCCTTGGTTCAACCTGACCTGGCCAGCACCGAATTCAAGCACTCCGCCATTGATCTGATGACCACTGAGTTTGAATTGAACCTGGGCATTCGGATCGTCCATGATCGATTTCATCAACTCAGCGGGCAGCTTCACCGCAAAGCTCGAGACTCCGCCCTTTACCGGACTTTTCGGCGACGGACTGAGCACGGTGAATACGCACGCGAACGGGTACTCAGGCGCGCCGGAAACGCCGGCCGTGAGCGGCTTTTGGCCGAACACGTAGCCCGCGGCCAGGAACGCTGCGCCCAGGGCCGTCAGCGTCGCCGCCTTGACAAATCCACCATTTCTGGAAAAAAAGGCATGCGCTTCCATCGGTGTGCTCCTTTGGGTTTGAACAGTCTACGTTAATGGATCGCCCGAAAGATCGGACCGCTGCTCTCCTGCCCCCTCCCGCGGAACCAGTTCGGTCGACTTCTGCCATCTGAACCGGAGTGCCTGGTGGGGCCATGACCATCTGACCGGAACGCGGCAAAGGGGAGACTCCGGCTCCGCACCTTCCTGGGAGCGCTCACGGCGTGCGCCACCTCTGCCATCCCGCGTACCATCCTCCTGGGAGTTTCCATGAAAGTAATAATTTATGGCGCCTCGGGCATGGTCGGCCAAGGCGTGCTGCGCGAATGCCTGATCGATGTAGCTGTGGACCAGGTCCTCTCGGTCGGACGCGCCGGCACGGGACAACAGCATCCGAAGCTCCGGGAGCTTGTTATGTCGGATCTATCCACCTATATCGGCCATGAGGATGTATTCGCAGGATACGACGCCTGTTTATTCTGCCTTGGCGTTTCTGCCGCAGGCATGACGGCGGCGGACTACCACCGCATCACCTACGGCTACACGCTGGCCGCCGCCGAGACACTTGTGGTGCTGAATCCCGGCATGACCTTCATCTACGTGTCCGGCGCTGGAACGGAAAGCACCGGGCAGGGGCGGATCATGTGGGCCAGGGTGAATGGCAAGACCGAGAACGCGCTGCTGCGCCTGGGGTTCAAGGCCGTCTACTTGTTCCGGCCCGCGGGAATCAGGCCCCTGCACGGGATCACTTCGAAGACCAGGGCCTACCGTATCGGCTACGCGCTGACCTGGCCCTTCCTTCCGCTGCTTACGCGCGCGTTTCCATCTTTCATGACCACGACGGAGCGCCTCGGCCGCGCCATGCTGAAAGCAGCGCGTGTGGGTGCGCCAAAGGCTGTGCTTGAGAGCCGGGACATCAACGAACTGGCCGCTTAGGATTTCTGTCCCAGGTCCGCCAGGAGCGCCGCCTGGGTATCCGGACCGATAACGGAATCAGTTTCCAACTCTGGCAGGTCGGTCATGAGCCCCAATGGTGTGCGGCTTCTCACGGCGAACTTCAGGAACTGCACGGATGATAGTTTTTCATCGCTCATCTGCTCCACGTCGAACCTTCCGGCTTCGCGGGTGCCATCGGTGAAGGTCATGAAGATGTGGCCGGGAAGGTCCCGCCAGCGGTGCAGCAGGATGGCGCGCTCGGCCTGGTCGCGGATCTCGATGAGCAGGGTGCAGCCCAGTTCACCCTCATCGCCCAGCAACGCATTGTAGGTGTCAAGTTCGTGCTGGATCTGGGACTCCTTGACGATCTGTTCGGCTCGCACCATCTCCAGGATCTGGTAGCGGATGGTGATCCTGTTTTCGAACAGGAAGGTCAGATATTCTCCCAGGTGCACCCTCCGCAAAGCCTTGGCGGCCATGGCCTCTGCTCGAATACGGTCCCGCTGCTCCCCGTAGGTGAGGAAGTCAAGAAGCTCCGATCGCTGGACCTTGTTCATCAGTCATTCCATTGTTTATCTACGATTTTCGATTGACTGGAATCAGGACTCACACCTATTGCCCACAGCCCACAGCCTACAGCCCAAACTCACGGCTCCACTTTCGGCACCGCATGCGGGAAGCCATCCTTCCGGTAGGCCCGCGCCAGGATGGTCATGGGGTGCAGGGCCTTCTTGCCGGCATGCTGTTCGAACTGCAGGCCCGCCAGCGGGCATTCCGTGGCCCAGACTTCGGCGTTCTCCACGGCCTGCATGCCAGCGAAGGCTTTGCTGCCCTGGCGTTTCGAATCCTCGAAGCTCTCGCTTTTCATGGCGAAGGTGCCGTCGTGCCCGCAGCATTCCAGCACCGAGGCGATGGTGACGCCGGGAATTTTTCGTAGGAGATCGCGGCCCTTGAAGCCCACCGCCTGGGCGCGGAGATGGCAGGGCGCGTGATAGGCGATGGCGCCCGGACTGCTCTCGAATTTCCAGTTGGCGCGGGTCTCGTTGCGGATGGACCACAGGAATTCGCCCGGATCCCGCACGGCTTCGGCCAGCCGCTTGGCCCGATCACGATCTTCGGGGGCCACCAGTTCCGGATATTCGCGCCGCAGCATCATGGCACAGGTCGGATTGATGGCGATGACCTTGGAACCCGCCTCCACGTGGGGCATGAGCGCATCGAGATTGGCCTTGGCGTGCTTGCGAAGGCCCTCCAGATCGCCATGTTCCCAGGCCGGCATGCCGCAGCACTGAAGGCCGCGCACACAACCGGTGCTGCAGCCGTTCTTCTCGAGCACCTCGAGCGTGTCCTTGCCGATCTGCGGCTCGTTGTTCTGCACGAAGCAGGTCTGGAAAAGCACAGCCTCGGCACCCACTTTGGTGGCCATCTTGCCGCTCTTCTCGGCCCAGGCCTCGAAAGTCGCCGATGCGAAGTCCGGCAGATGGGCGCTGGGATGGATGCCCAGGATCTTGTCCATGAAAAAACGGTGGAGCCGGACCCGGTTCATTTTGTTGGCAAGGCCAAAAGAAGCCCGGGCCATTTTTCCGGCGAAGTCGGGATCGCCAAGCACCTTGTCCCGCAGCGTGCCGCCACGCTTCCGATGGCGGACGGCCTGGTAGCGATGGACGAGCTTCGGAAAGTCCAACTGGAATTCATGGCCTTCACGGGGCGTGTAGGGGCATTGCACCTCGCAGAGCTTGCACTGGAAACAGTCGTCCATGACCGAGTCCCGCTCATTTTCCGTCAAGGCGCGGACATCGCCCTTGTGCTTTTCATCGTCGATCATCGCGAACAGATTGGGGAAGCTGTCGCAGTACTTGAAGCACATGCGGCACCCGAGACAGACTTCGAAGACCCGCTCCACTTCGCCCTTCAGCGCAATTTCGTCCCAGTAATCCGGGGCGCTCGGGTCATAGGTCAGGCCTCTGGTCGGATGGTAGGAAATGCGTTCCCCCGGTGTCATCTCCGGGGGAACCCCATCATCGACCTGGTAGTGTTCGGCCATCTCAGCTGATGCTCTCGAGCATCTTCTGGAAGCGGCCGGCGTGGCTCTTTTCGGCCTTGGCCAGGGTCTCGAACCAGTCGGCGATCTCGGTGAAACCCTCTTCCCGCGCGGTCTTTGCCATTCCAGGGTACATGTCGGTGTACTCGTGGGTTTCCCCTGCGATGGCAGACTTGAGGTTCAACACCGAGTCGCCGATGGGCAGATCCGTTGCGGGATCCCCAACGCTTTTCATGTAGTCCAGATGGCCGTGGGCGTGGCCCGTTTCGCCGTCGGCGGTCTCCTTGAAATTGCCCGCGACCTCAGGGTAGCCCTCGATATCCGCGACCTTTGCGAAATAGAGGTAACGACGATTCGCCTGGCTTTCACCGGCGAATGCGTCCTTCAGATTCTGATGAGTCTTGGAGCCTTTGAGATTGCCCATACTTTCCTCCTGGTTGAGTGACAGGAAAGCAGTATCAACCTTCGTGCCGCATGCGCAAGTGGTAGTTTTCCTGGACATGACAAATGGCACAGAGGATCCGATGGCCGGGATTTCGCGAAAGGACGTTAATTCACTCCCGGCCCGCCGCGACTGCACTGAATTCACAGCAGCTCGCCGCCAGGTCCTTTCCTTCTGGCTGAAAGCCGGGAACTTCTCCAAAGCCATGCCGGGGGCGGGACACTAGACACATGAGCTTCGCCCATCTGCACCTCCATACCGAATATTCCCTGCTGGATGGGCTCACACGCATTCCGGAACTCGTAAGGAAATGCCAGGCCTATGGAATGCCCTCGGTCGCCGTGACCGACCACGGCAACATGTTCGGCATGATGCGGCTCTTTGATGCCTGCGAGAAGACCGCGGACGCCAACGGCACCTGGGCGGTGAAGCCGATCCTGGGGAGCGAGGTCTACGTGGCCCCACGCACCCGCTTTGACCGGAAGCTGGATGTGAAGAATTCCGACACCTCGGAAGAGGGTCTCGAAGACTGCGTGGATCCCAGCGGCAGCCGCGACGCGGGGTACCATCTGGTGCTGCTGGCGAAGAACCCGGTCGGATTCGCGAACCTCAGCAAGCTGGTGTCCAAGGGCTTCACCGAAGGGTTCTACTACAAACCGCGCATTGACAAGGAGCTGCTGAAGGAGCACAGCGAAGGGCTCATCGCACTGACCGCATGTCTGGGGGGCGAGGTCCAAGCCCGCATCCTGCAAAACCGGTTGGATCAGGCGGAGCGGGTGGCGTGTGAATTCCGCGACATCTTCGGGGATGATTTCTACCTGGAGATCCAGGACCAGGGCTTCGAGAAGGAAAAGCAGATCATTCCCTACCAGATGGAGTTGGCCAAAAAACTGGGGATTCCGCTGGTGGCCACCAACGACGCGCACTACCTCAACCATGAAGATTCGGATCTGCACGACACGCTCCTCTGCATCGGCACCAAGACCACGAAGGCCAAGGAGAAGCGCATGCGCTTCGCCACGGACCAATTTTTCGTGAAGACGCCGGATCAGATGCGCGCGGTATTTCCCGACCACCCGGAATACCTGGAGCGCACCCTCGAAATCGCTTCAAAAATTGATCTCTTTCCCATAACACGGAAGCCTGTCACGCCTTCATTTCCAGTGCCCGGTGGCCACTCGCTGGAGAGCTATTTCGTCCACGTTGCCAAGGAATGTTTCGAAGTCCGCGCGCAGAAATGCCAGCCTTTCTGGGCCGCGGGCGCGCTGAAATATTCCGAAGAAAAATACCGCGAGCGCCTGGAATTTGAGATCAATACCATCCTGAGCATGGGTTTCCCCGGCTACTTCCTGATGGTTTGGGATTTCATCGTCAAGGCCCGTGAAATGGGCGTTCCCGTGGGCCCCGGGCGCGGTTCGGCG
>JANXQX010000073.1 GCA_025353305.1 Holophagaceae bacterium | reverse complement strand
GTCTTGGCGACCACGCCCAGGCTGATGTAATCCGTGATCCGGCTCCCATCCGTGAGCCTTGCCGCAGTTCTTGCCATAGCCGCCTCTCCCTTAAATTATAGGCGCGCAGAAGGGTTGGTCAAGACTTGTACCTACAGTATTTGGCCTAGGAGTCTTCGACATCCTACCATTCGCCAGCCCGAGGCAACGACCGCCGTGAACTAACAAAAACCGTTCAAGCTCTCGATGACGTTCGTCGCGTCATCGTCGGTCATCCCTGGATTCAGGGGCAGGCTCAGAACCTGGTGGTGGAGTTGTTCCGTGATGGGCAGGGAGAGGGACTCCCATTGTGGATAGGCTGCCTGGTGGTGGGGTGGAATGGGGTAGTGGATGGCGGTCTGGATTCCGGCGGTCTCCAGATGCACCCGCAAGCGAGTCCTCTGCTCCGTGCGGACGACAAATAGATGCCAGACATGAGCGTCGCTCGCCGCCGCCGCGGGCAACAAGAGGCTGGGGTTCCGGACCTCTCGGAGGTAACGGAGTGCCAAGGCTTGCCGGCGTTGGTTCCGAGTGTCCAGATGCTTGAGCCTGGTGCTCAGGATCGCTGCCTGGAGCTCATCCAGCCGGGAATTCACGCCCTGTACAAGGTGGACGTACTTTTCCAGGGAACCGTAATTTCTCAGCATCCGGATCCGTTCTGCCAGCCTCGGATCATCTGTCGTCACCGCGCCACCATCGCCCAGGCTGCCCAGGTTCTTGGTTGGGTAGAAACTGAAGCCCGCGGCATGGCCGAGGCTGCCCACCCGCCGCCCCTCCCACTGAGCTCCATGAGCCTGGGCGGCATCCTCGAGCACCAGCAGCCCGTGGCGATCCGCAAAGGCCTGGATGGGTGCCATGTCGGCACAACGGCCGTACAGATGCACGACCAGGATCGCCCGCGTGCGCAGGGTGAGATGCAGGTGAAGTCGGCTCGGATCCAGCAGGAATGTCTCGGGATCGGGCTCCATCAAGACCGGGTCCAGCCCTTCCTGCGTCAGCGCCAGGTAGGTGGCAATGAAGGAGTTCGCCGGTACCAGCACCTCATCTCCCGGCTGGAGGCCCATAGCGCGGACCATCAGGCTGAGGGCATCCAAACCACAAGCGGTTCCAATGCAGTAGGAGACCCCGCAATAGGCTGCGAACGCGTGCTCGAACGCTTCGAGTTCGGGCCCGAGAATGTAGCAGCCAGACTGCACGACCCTCTCCATGGCCTCCCGGATTTCCACCTCGTCCGTTTTCTGCTCGGTTTTCAGATCAAGGAAAGGCACCCGCCACTTCATGGACGATCCACCCGTGTTCTCTGAAACGTTTCATAGTCCCAAATGAATGATTCCCGATCGTAAGGCATGTCGGCCAACCCGAGCAGGATGCAATCCGGCGAGCACTCGAAGACCTCTTCCCAGACACCGGGACCGATGCAGAGACCCCTGTCCGGCCGGTCCAGGACCAGCTCCTGCGAGGTGAACCCGTCATCCAGATGCAACCTGCAGCTCCCCTGCAGGCAGATGAGGACTTCCTGGAAGTCCTTGTGGGCATGACAGGCTCGCCGGGTGCCTGGATGGATCTGGTAGGAGAAGAACACCCGTTGGATGGAAAAGGGGATCTGCTGCAGGGCTTCCAGAGGGACCAGGTGGCCACCATTGTCTGTCTTGATATCGAAAGTCAGGAGGCAGATATTCACGGCTTGTCTGCAATGAGGTTCAAAATTTGACGGGCTTGGCCGGGAGTGGCGATCTCGCGCCCGAGGTCTCTGGCGAAGCGCGCGATGCGAGCCACGAGCTGCCCGTTGGTGGCCAGTTCCTGCCGTGTAAAGTCCATATAGAGCATGTCCTCGAGTCCCACCCGCACGCCCCCTCCCGCCACGAGGGCGCACACGTTCACAGGAAGCTGGAAGTCGCCGATGCCGGCGGCTGACCAAACGACCTCGTCGGGCATATTGCACAACAAGTGTCCCAGATCGCTCAAGCGCCCCGGAATCCCTCCGAGGGCCCCCAGAAGCAGATTGCAGTACAGGGGTTTCGGCAGGTTTAGTTTGCGGTCCAGATAGGTGATGTAGTTGAGCATTCCCGTGTCGAACACCTCAAGCTCTGGCTTGATGTTCCGGTCCATCATGGTTTTCGCCAGCCGGTGAATCGTATCGGGAGGGTTCACGCTCGCCTGGGTCGGGAAGTTGAACGACCCCATGGTAAGGCTGGCCAAATCAGGTTTTTCTACTCCATCGAGCCAGAGCACCTCCGAACGCTGTTCGAAGGCCTGGAACACCCGGGCGCTGGTGGAGACGCAGATGACGAGGTCGCACTCGGCACGGACCCGGCGGATGATGCGGCCATAGCTTTCGGCGCGATAGTCTGGAAGTCCCTCCGCATCGCGGACGTGGAGGTGGACGACGGCAGCCCCGGCACCATGACAGGCCACCGCATCCCGCACGATCTCATCCTCGGAGAGGGGGATATGAGGGCTATGGACCTTGGTAGGAACCATGCCTGTGATGGCAGCATTGATGATCACCTTCGGGTAGGGGACCAAGGGATAGATCGGCACCATGGATATCCTTTCCTGACGATTCAGCAGCTGCGGACAAGTCGGCTCAGCCAGCCCCGAATACCGGGCGGATGCGGGGGCGGTGCCGCCACCGACGTGGGCTTGGCCCGTCCAGCCAGACGCATGAACGAGTTGCCCAGACGCTTCCTGGGCGAGGGTCTCCTGGCTGCATTCGTGGGATCGAGCATGCCTGTCAGACGGATGAAGTCCTTGTAGCTGAACCGGTATCGATCCTGGAACTTCTGGACGCACGAGGCGTCCCCCATGCGTTCAAACAGTAAATCCAGGGCAAAGGCTTTGTGGTGTGCACCACCCTGGGAAGCCAGCTGCGCCAATATGAAAGCGATGTCATCGGAGTCCGTCTCGAGGTCCTCCGACAGGAGAGAGGCCGCCTCGGGAAAGATGGCCAGCAGGACGGCACGGTTCGGTATCTTGAGAAATTCCCGTAAGATTCTGACGTGCTCGAAGGCGCCGCGGATGATGTTCTCCGGGCGTCTGCCGCTGGCATTGGCTTCCCCAGCCCGAACCCGGAAGCAGGTGAGTTTCTCTTGAATGATATGGATGTCATAGTGCAGGCACAGGCGTATCCAGAGGTCATAGTCCGGAAGCTGCACCAGTCTCGGGTCCTGCAGGCCGATGACCGGAAAAACATCGCGGCGAATCATGGCGCTGGGCATGCAGAGGCAGTTGCCGGCGTAGAAAAAATGACGCAGCCACTGGAAACGGCTCCGGTTTGGTTGATCGAAAATGGCGAAATAGGAATGATTCTGGTCTGAAAAGGGATCCCCATTGTCATCGATGACCTGGGCGAAGGTGAAGACCGCACCGGTCTCCGGGTGCGCATCCAGGTAGGCAACCTGCTTTTCGAGTTTACCTGGCAGGAACAGGTCGTCGGAGTTGAGCACGGCGATGTAGCGCCCCTGGGCCATCTCCAGACACCTTCGCTTGGTGACGATCATCCCTTGATTGGTCTCCGAAAACCGCTTGAGGATCCGCGGGTCGTCGATCCCGCGAATGATGTCCGCGGTGCCGTCGGTGGAACCATCGTCGATGATGATCAACTCGAAATCTCGGTAGGTCTGGTCGAGTGCACTCTGGATTGCTTCGGCCACATATTTGGCATGGTTGTAGGCTGCCAGAAGAATGCTGACCACGGGTCGCTGGTCACCGGATGCTCCCCTGGTTTCGGCCTCCGTGCTCTTGAGTGGCTTATTCAAGGGCCGGGCGGGAACTCCCGCCACGGTGGATTGATCCGGGACATCTCGAGTGACGCAGGCAGCCGCGCCCACGGTGCAGCCTTGCCCAATCCGGATGTGTGGCAACACGATGGCGCCGGTGCCAATGAAGACATCATCTCCGATTACCACGCAGCCGTTCAGATTGACCCCCGGCGCTACGTAGACGTTCCGGCCGATGATCGAATCGTGACCCACGTATGCGTTGTCTGAAACAACGGTGTTCTCGCCCAGGATCACCTGGGGACCGATGATGGCTCTGTGCCGTACGATGCAGCCGGAACCGAGGGTGGCCGTATCCTCCACGACAGCAGTGGCGGCGACCAGTGTGGCCAGTGGCATGCCGGCCGCACGCAGTACCTCGAAATACTTCGCCCGGGCTCCCACATCCGTGATGGCCACCACCGCACAGGCCCCCGCCTGCGCCAGACGGGGCAGATCCCCGCTGGTGCCCAGCTTCTTGAGTCCATACGTGGATTCCACATACCCGCAGAGACACACATCGTCCACGTAGCCCAGGAAGGAATGGGTATGCCGGAACAGGGCATAGAGAATTCCGGCTAGACGGCCACCGCCCACAAGGACGATGGATGGACTCGCGGGCAAATTCATTCGAAAGCCTCCCTCCGGTGGACGACATGCAGCAAGGATGCAACGATCTGCGCTCCGCTGAGGTCAAAAGGAATGGCATGAGGTTCCACTCGCCTTGATGGTTCAGTGTGTGAAACACAGGTGGATAGGAGAAATAAAGGGGCAAAACGCTGGATGGCGAGGGAATCAAAGGGGGGGGTTCAGGCACCTGGATGGTGGGTGTGGACCTGGAACTAGGTCGGTTTGGCAAAGATTAAAGCGTTTTGACCAGGGTCTCACCTTTGTGGATAGAGACACTCGGAAATGGATCACGGCGCCCTCGGGACCGAAATCCTGGCTTAGCACCTCCGCATCGGGAAAGGCTCCCAGGGTGGCGAAGGGCAGATAGGCCTGTTCCGGTGGCACGGTGATGCAGCCATGGCGGAAGCTCC
>JANXQX010000068.1 GCA_025353305.1 Holophagaceae bacterium | reverse complement strand
CTCCTGCAGGATGCCCGACTTGAGAGAGCTGGGCGGCTCCACCATGGGCAGCGCGTCCAGTTGCCGCACCAGCCGTTTGACGGCTTCGAACTCCGGTCGCAGTGCGGGAGAGGTGGTGAGCAATTGAGCCCATTCCTCCAGCTCCTGCGGATCCGCAGAACAATCCGCCACTTTGTGGAGGAGTTCCAGCGCCCGGGGGGCGAGCCCCTTCGGATCAGCCAGCATGGCCCATGACCTCCAGTTGTTCGCGCAGCAGTTGCCGGGCCGAGAAGAGCCTTGACTTGACGGTCTTTTCCTCTAGGTTCAAGGATTCCGCCGCGTCGCGGTAGGAAAGTTGCAAGATGTGGCAGAGGATCAGCACCGCGCGGTACTTGTCTTCCAGTGCTGCCATGGCCCTGTGCACCGCGTTGGTGCGCTGAAGGGCCTCGAAGGCCTCCTGGGGATCCGGTGCGGCGCCGGGGTAGGCAGCTTCATCCTGCAGGGGCTCGGAAGCCCGCCGGGATCTCAGATGGTTGATGGATTCGTTCATGGCGATTCTGTATATCCAGCTGAAGAATTTGAGGTTGGTATCGAAGGTGTCGAGGTGTTCAAAGGCCTTCAGGAAACTTTGCTGACATATTTCACGGGCATCCTCGTAGTTCCAGACCGAATGCAGGACCGCGTGGAAGATGGGCCGCTGGTAACGGTCCACGAGGGTCCCGAAGGCCTCGACATCTCCCTTTCGGCAGCGATCCACGATCGCGGAATCAGATTCCTCCTCGAACATAACTACGGTCCCCCGCGGGAAAAGTTGGCTCGCCCATGGCCGGGCCTCCGGCAAGCGCGGTTCACGCGATGTCGAAGATCTGGTCGAAGCCCGACAGCCTGAAGACGTCTCGTATGTGGCCGTTGACGTGGATGAGCTTCAACCCCTGTCCTTTGTCGCTCAGACTCTTCTGGGCGGCGAGGAGGATCCCCAGCCCCGCGCTGGAGATGTAGTCCAGCTTGGAGAAGTCGACCGTCTTCCCTTCCGTGAGCTGCAGGAATGCCCCCTTCGCCACCTCCATCTGGGAGGCATCGAAGCGTCCGGCAAGGAGGATTTCGCCGTTGGGTCCTTCACTTATTTCAAGCATGGGTCACTCCAATCTCTTGAAAAGCCGGATCGTGCCGACCCGGTCCAGGTGGTCGTATTCGATGCGGTCCACCATCTTCTTCACCAGGTGGATGCCCAGCCCGCCGGGTGTGCGGGGGTCCAGTGTCTGCATGGGATCCACCTCGGGGGCGTCTGAGCGGATATCAAAGCGCGGGCAGTCCGGGTCTGACAATAGAATCATCAGCTCTGGTCCTTGGATCGCCAACTCCACCGAGATCCGGCCTCCTCCGTCAGGGTTGTACTTCACCATGTTGGTGAAGAGCTCTTCCAAAACGAATTCCAGAAGATACCTGGGTGTTTCACCAAGCTTATTGCGGGTGATGAACTCATCCGCCAGTGCGATGACGCCACCCAGGGAGGCGGCTTCACGCGCGAAAGTGCCGGTGGAGACGGTAATGCCTTTCCCATCGGAATTCAACGAGGCCTTGTCCCCCAGGTAGCGGATGCAGAGGGTGGTGATGTCGTCCGCCTGGGGCGCGTCCTTCGCGAAGCCGTCCACCGCTTCGATGAGGGCGCGCACGATGCCCTCCGGGTCGGAGGGTGCCAAGGCATCCATCGCGGCTTCAAGGCGCGCCAGACCGAAAAGCTGCGTGGCAGGATCAACGGCCTCGGTCACTCCGTCCGTATACAGGATGAGGGAATCCCCCGGTGCGAGCAGCTCCTCCTGAAGGGGATAGCTGAATTTTGGGAAGACGCCCAAGGCCAGCCCGGGCTTGGCTTCCAGAGTGCGCAGGGGACTGCCCGGCCTCAGGATCAGGGGCCGGTCGTGGCCCGCATTGCTGTAGACGAGCCGGCCGGATTCCAGGTCCAGGAACCCGCAGAAGGCCGTCACGAACATCGTCGGATCGGTCTCCTCGTAGAGTCTGACGTTCACCGCGGCCATCATCTGGGCCGGGTCGTCCAGGAAGGCCGCATTGGCGCGGAACAGGGTCTTCGTCAGGGCCATGACAAGGGCGGCGGGCACGCCCTTTCCGGAGACATCTCCGATACAGAAAAAAAGCCGCTGCTCATCCCAGAAATAATCAAAGAGATCCCCGCCGACTTCCTTCGCGGAGCGCAGTGTCGCGAAAAGCTGGAAGGCGCCCTCGTGGGGTGTCTTGTGGGGCAGCAGGCGCTGCTGGATGGTGCGGGCGATGGCCATCTCCTGCTCCAGGACCCGCTTCTTCTGGACCTCCTCGGCGAGTTTCGCATTCTGGATCTTGGCCGCGGCGACGTGCGCCAGCACGGTCACCAGGCGCAGGTCGTCCTCGTCGAAGGGCTTTCTCGTGAGGAAAGCGTCGAAGTACAGCAGACCGATCACCTCGCCGCCGGCCTCCAGGGGTGTGACGATGGCCGTGGTCACGCCGCTGATGATGAGGCTTCTTGATGCAAGTGCGGCATCACCACCTCCTTCCCGCAGGAGGATGGCTTCCCTGCGTTCCAGGGCCGCTTCCACCAGGGTGTGGGAGAGGCGGATGTCCTCCTTGGAGGCGCGGCCCTTCCGCGTGCGGACCACCACCGGTTCCACCTCGCCCGAAGCGTCCTTCAGCAGCACGACGCCGTGCTCGGCCTCGAGAAAGTCGAACAGCTTTTCCACCAGGTCTTCAAGGAGCTGCTGCGCCGAGACATCGCGGATCAGTCCCAGGGTGAGGCCCTGGAGCACGGACATCGCCCGTGGCCAACGATCCGTACCGGGCGTGGCCGGACCCAGAAGCCCGCTGCGGAGCATTTCCGCCGACATGACGATGGTGCTCCGGGGGAGGTCCGGGGAATCCTTGTACTCGATCACCACCTTGGAGGATTGGTCCTGGGACAGGGTGGCCTCGACGTTTCCGAAGCGGATCACGTCGCCAACTTTCAGGGGCTGCCGGCCAGTGATGCGTACGCCGTTGACCTGGGTGCCATTCATGGAACCCAGGTCCTCCACGCTCGCCGTGCCCTCCCTGATTGTGATCCTGGCATGCAGCCGCGAGAGGCTGTCGTCGATGATCGTGATGTCGTTTGTGGAAGCCCGGCCCACCGACACCACGGGCGCTTCATGCCCGATGCCGATGGGCGGGCGCCCTGCGATGTGGATCTTGAAAAGGGTCATGGACTCTGGTTGGGTGCGGTTCGGATCCTAACATGGTTTATTTTTTTGGCGGATGTGGCTAGAAGCGCCAGCCCGACTTGCCGGTATTCCGCTCAGGGTCGGCCTGTCCAGATTCCATGCATGCTTGGCCGCTCTTCCAGGTGCGTCTGGCCCTTTGCCTGCCTCTGGATCTATACTCGGCGCAGATCCTGGAGGCAAATCCCATGGCCACACAGTGGTACTACGCCCAGAACGGTCAACAATGCGGCCCGGTTCCCGGTGAACAATTGCGCAGCATGCTTTCCACCGGCGCCCTCAGGCCCTCGGACCTGGTCTGGGCGGATGGGCTGCCCGCATGGACGCCCGCTGGCCAGGTTCCGGCCCTCATGCCCGCCCCGGCCCCGAAACCGCCAGCTCCCGCGCCGGTCTTCACCCCACCGCCTGCGCCCCCACCGGCCCGCCCCATGGCTGCACCGGCTCCCGCACCCTTCCAGCCACAACCGCAACAACCGCAACAACCGCAACAGCCTTGGGCGGCGGTCCAGCCCCATGCCCCGGCCCCGGCCTATGGGCAAACCGCCGTGGTGGCGGAGGAGGTGGTAGACCTACTCCGCGCCACCAAGCCCTGGGTGCGCTTTCTGTCGGTGCTCGGTTTCCTGGGCCTCGGCCTGCTGGTGCTGGGATGCCTGGCGATCCTGGTCATTCCCATGGGTCCGATGGGATCCATGCCCATCGGGCCCCGGATCGGCGCCTCGTTGGCCTATCTCCTGATGGGACTCGTGCAGTTTCCTGCGGTCCTTTTCCTCAGCCGTTATGCGAGCCGGATCTCGAGGCTGGCGGGCACCAACGCGCCCATCGATCTGGAGGATGCCCTCCGCGCGCAGAAATCCTTTTGGAAATATCTAGGGATTCTCACGCTGGTGATGATGATCCTGTACGTGCTTGTCATCGTCGGCGTGCTCATTTTCGCGGGCGCCAGCATCTTCGGCCGCTAGCAACGGGTCATCCCATCGTTCCGCATCCTGCCATCCTTGAGCGATGAGCAATCTGGACGATCAGGACTTCGATCTCGAATCGGCTTTCAGCCCGGACTCATTCCAGAGCCTGGGGCATCGCGTGGTGGATCTTCTGGCGGAGCACCTGGCCGCCGCCGCCCGGCGCGAAGGACCTGTGCTGCCCGCTTCCACGCCAGCGCAGTCCCTGGAACGCTGGCCCGCGGACTTCCCCGCCCGGGGCGGTGCTGATCCCATCGCGCTTTTGGCTCAGGTGGTGGCTGACAGCAACCATCTGCACCATCCCCGGTATGTGGGCCATCAGGTGACTTCGCCTTTGCCCTGGAGCGCCCTGCTGGATTTTGTCGGCGCCTTCCTGAACAATGGCAGTGCGGTCTATGAGATGGGGCCGGTGTCCACGGCCATGGAGCGCAGCGCGGTGCGCTGGTTCGCGGGCCGCATCGGTTTCGATCCGGTGCTGGCGGATGGCGTGCTCACCCACGGCGGCAGCGCGGGCAATCTCACGGCGCTGCTTGGAGCCCGGCAGCAAACGGCGTCCTGCGACGTCTGGGAAGAAGGGCTGGCGTCAGCCGGTGCACTCTGCCTGGTCGCCTCGGACCAGACCCATTACTCCGTGCGGCGCAGCGCCCAGATCATGGGCATGGGGGGGCGAAGCGTCGTATCCGTGCCCACGGACGCCCGGTACCGGATGCGCCCGGACGCGTTGGCGACAGCCTTGCGGGATGCGAAAGCCAAGGGCTGCAAGGTGGTGGCCGTGGTGGCCAGCGCCGGTTCCACGGCCACGGGCGCCATCGATCCCCTCGATGCCATCGCCGATCTTTGCGCGGAGCATGGCGTATGGATGCACGTGGATGGCGCCCACGGTGGGGGAGCCGTGGTGTCGGATCGGTTGCGGCCCTTTCTTCGCGGCATCGAGCGCGCGGATTCAGTGGTGATCGATGCCCACAAGATGCTGCTGGCTCCAGCGCTGGCGACGCTGGTGGTCTTCCGGGACGGGCGTCGTTCCTTCGAGACCTTCAGCCAGCAGGCGGCCTACATTTTCGACGGCCAGGATCCTACGGAGACCTGGTACGACCTGGCGCAGCGCACGCTCGAATGCACCAAGCGGATGCTGGGCCTGCAGGTCTACGCCTCGCTGAAGGTGCTCGGCACGGACTTCTTCGCGGCCTATGTGGAGCGCATGTACGACCTGGGCCGCGCCTTCGGCGAGCTTGTCGCCCAACGGCCCCACTGGGAACTGGCCACGGCGCCCGAAGGCAACATCGTGTGCTTCCGCTACGCGCCGCCGCACCTTCCGGATGCCGATGAATTCCAGGCCCGCGTGCGCGAAGCCATCGTCCGCGAAGGTTCCTACTACCTGGTGAAAACAGCACTGCGCGGCAAGACCTACCTGCGCTGCACCCTGATCAATCCGCGCACCGAATTGTCCGATCTCGAAGCCCTGCTGCAGCGCGTGGAAGCCAAGGGCTGATAGTGGGTTGTTTTTAAAAAAAGAATGATTTCACCGCCAAGACGCCAGGAGCGCCAAGAAAAGTAAACACAACCACTCTTAAATTAGGGCCCGAAATCGCTTTACGGGGCGCATTGCGCCTGCGGGCCTTCAGCCCGCGAATTCAGGTGGCCCGGCGCGGATCACACTCAAGCGTGAGGCCGATGCCGGGCCACCTGAATTCCATCCGTGAAGCTGGCACATGATGAATTCTATTCTTTGTATTGGCCGAGTTGATACTCGATACCACAGGACTCTTGGCGTTCTTGGCGTCTTGGCGGTGAGGCGTTTTCAACACCTCAGAATGCGGCTTGGCATGAGCCCAATTCCGCCCAATTAATCCGGAAGAACATGCCCGGTGGTTGGACGCCAAGCGGCCATCCATCATCCAGTTATTGCGGCACAATTGCGCTTCTGCCAGCCTTCTGGGATGCGCGCCCTCACAGCTTTCCTCTTACCTGCTTTGCTCTGCGGCCAGACTCCGGCTTGGATCCGGCAGGAGGCTTCCAAACTCCAGCCCCAGGTCGTGGACTGGCGGCGGGATTTCCATGCCCATCCCGAACTGAGCAATCGCGAGGTCCGCACCGGCGCCAAGGTGGAAGAGATCCTGAAGGGCTTCGGCATCGAGACGCGGCGGGTGGCGGGCCACGGCGTGGTGGGCGTGCTCAAGGGCGTGCTGCCCGGGCCGGTGGTGGCCCTGCGGGAGGACATGGATGCGCTGCCCATCCAGGAGGCGGTGGACGTGCCCTGGAAGTCTACGAACCCTGGCGTGATGCATGCCTGCGGCCACGACGCCCACAGCGCCATGCTCCTGGGCGCCGCCAAGCTGCTGGCCGCCCACAAAGCCGAACTCCGGGGCACCATCGTTTTCCTCTTCCAGCCCGCCGAGGAAGGCGTGCCCGAACATGAGGAAGGCGGCGCGCGGCGCATGATCGCCGAAGGCGCGCTGGAGCACCCAAAGGTCGAAGCCATCTACGGCATGCACCAGATCCCCGAAGATCCAATCGGAACCTTGGGTTGGCGCTCGGGCCCCGTGATGGCCGGCAGCGACACCTGGCATCTCACCCTCCACGGCGTCATGAGCCACGGCGCGGCGCCCCACCGGGGGAACGACACGATCCTGATGGCGGCGGAGGCCATCCAGGCACTGCAGGCCATCCGCAGCCGGCGCATCGACCCCGTGAAGCCTTTTGTTCTCACCGTGGGCACCATCCACGGCGGCAACCGCCACAACATCATCGCGGACAAAGTCGAATTGTCCGGCACCATGCGGACCTTCGAACTCGCCGTGCGCGAACGGGCCATCGCCTTGATCCACGAGACCTTGAAGGGCGTCTGTGCCATCCACGGCGGGAGCTATGAATTCACCCTCCATGTCGACGCCAATCCGCCCGTGGACAATGATCCGCGACTGGCGGCGGCGGTCCGCCCGTTGCTGGCGAACCTGGGGAAAGTGATCGATCACGACCCCATCATGGGCGCCGAGGACTTCGCCCACTATCAGCGGAAAATCCCCGGCTTCTTTCTGTTCCTGGGCACTGGCAACCCCGCCAAGGGCAGCGTCAGCGGCAACCACACCCCCACCATGAACCTGGATGAAGACGCCCTGCAGACCGGCGTCGCCGCATTGGTGACCATGGCCTGGGGACATGCGGACATCCGCCCTTGATGCCGAGTTAAAGATCAGGATTTTATTGGCTGATAATGGACGGCGATCAGCCGGAAAGCAAGGCAGCCGCTTCCTCAAGGAACACCTTCGCCGCCCCGTGGTATCTGGCCTTCCGCGCCCGGAGATCATTGACCAGTTCCAGGCCGGTCTTGGCGCAGGGGGGGAAGTCGATGCCGGTGCTGCCCAGCGGCGTGGTGCGTTGGCCGATGCGGACCACCTGCGCGGCCCAGGTCAGCCCGCCGCCAAAGCCAGGCAGCAGCAGCAGCGCGCCCGGCTTGACCCGGCCCTCCTCGATGGCCTCCACCAGCGCCACCGCGATGGTGGCCGCGGACATGTTGCCGTAACGATGGATGTTCACGAACACCTTGTCCGGGTCCACACCCAGGCGCTTGCCCACCGCGTCGATGATCCGCAGGTTGGCCTGGTGGGGGATCACCAGATCGATGTCGGCGATGGTCTTGCCCAGTTTGGCCATGGCCTCGGTGCTTGCCTGGACCATGCCATGCACGGCGCGCTTGAAGATTTCCTGGCCGTCGAAATTCCAGCTGGTGTAGCCGTTGGGAATGCCCGTATTCGCGTAGCGCTGGCCGACTCCGCGCACATCCAGGATGTCCCGGGCGTCGGCATAACAGCCAAGACGCTCGGCCAGCACGCCTTCTTCATTTTCAGTGGCCTGCAACACCACCGCGGCGCAGCCGTCGCCGAACAGCACGGCGACATTGCGGTTGTCCCAGTCCATGCAGCGGCTGACCATCTCGGCGCCGATCACCAGCGCGGTTTTCATGACGCCCGAGCGGATCAGGGCGGTGGCGGTCGACAGCGCATAGGAAAAGCCGGTGCAGGCCGTGTTCACATCCATCGCCGCGGCATTGGTCGTGCCCAGGCGCCGTGACACCGCCGAGGCCATGTTCGGGCAGATCTCGTCCGGTAGCGAACAGCCCAGGATCACCAGCTCGATCTGGTCCGCCGCGATGCCCGCGCAGGCCAAAGCCCGCGCGCCTGCCACCTCGGCCATTTCCGCCACCGACACGTGGGTGATGCGGCGCTCCTTCATCCCGGTCCGGCTGACGATCCATTCCTCGTCGGTGTCGATGAACGTTGCAATATCAGCGTTGCTCAGCACCGCGGGCGGCATCCCCTTGCCCCACCCGATAATCGCCGCATGATTCATCCGGTTCTCCGCAACTGCGTGGCAAGAAGACTGTGGCTTTACCAAATCGTTCAGAAATGTCTGGCTGGGAGCTTAGGACGAGAATCAAGGACCCACCCATCATAAGGGTTTCCGCAATAGTCCCTTGAGACCTCGAAGGGTCCAAAATACCTCAATATGTTAGGCAAGTATTTATGATTCAGGTTAATGGGCTAATTTGGCCTAAAAGTACGAATTTGGATCGATATTTACCTGGTAATTTCATTGAGTTCAAAGTCATTCAGTCATTGAAATAGAATTCATATATTTAGATGTCTAAACACTCTTGGTGTTTCTTAACATCTTTTAACATATTAATTAACCGAGCCAAAGCTACGATTTATTTATACAGACGATGACAGGATTTCCTGGGGCTGATTGCCGGGAATTTCTTCCTTGTCGATTGAATCGGGTCGCAGGGCCCACTTCTGCATCGGATCTTGCATGAGCGCTCGTGGATTTCGCGGCACCGTTGCCCTGGCTCTCGGGTTGCTCATGTCCACGATTCCGTGCATGGGGGTAGGGGCGCGGCGGAACACGAATCCGATTCCGGCCTCACCGGCGGCCCGTGTGGCCACCCACGCGACCAGCTTGTCGAGCGCCAGTCCACTTCGTTCAGGGGCCTTGGCTTCGGGGGAATTGCATCTGGTGGGGCTCCGCCTGGTGGCTCCGGGTTCCCGCATCGATGTGCCCCAAGACGCGCCGTTCACCGTTCCTGTCGCGTTGTACCTGGGAAACAGAGTTGCCACGGCGGCTGAAATCAGCCAGATGGTGCCCTCCGGTGCGCGATTGGTGGGCACTTTATCGGGGCCATCCGTCAGCACCCAAACCCTCACGGGCGTGCTGAGTTCAGGCCTGAACATTCCAGGCCTGTCTGGCGCCGGTGATTACACGCTCTCTGACATCCGGCTGATGAATGGCAGCACGACGATCCTGCAAGCGGAACCCGCCACCGTAGCGATCCGCTGCCTGGGGGAAGTGATCATCACCAGCGCGATCGTTGCACCGCTCACCATGGATGAGATCCGCGCCGCAGGCATCCAACTGGGCCAAGGGAATTACGAGGGCAAGCGGTTCACGCTGGGTCTCTCGGTCGGCGGCCAAACGGTCAACCTGAACCTAGCGGTGGCGATACCCACCTACAACGGTTTGGAGAACCCCAACTCTGAAAACCCCCTGGTGCGCCTGGAACTGGATGCCAAGGACGCGCACCTGGCCGGAGATCTTTCGGTGTCGGTGGTAGATATTCTTCCGGACACTGCATTGACCCTCGCGCGGCCCGAAGTCGCCCACATCCTCCAGCACAGTTTCAAGGGGCTGGTGGTCATCCCGGGGAGCATCGGCTACCTGCACCAGTTCTTCAAAGTGAATCTGCTGGTTCTAAATGTGCTGCCCGATGGATCGCCCTACATTCTGAACAACCTCCACGCCGTGGTGTCCTTACCGACCGGGAAGGACGGCATCACAGGCACTGCCGACGATCCCATCCGCATCGTCGCGAGCCAGGGTGAAACCGCCGATCCCACCAAGGCCATCCTGGGACCAGGAACCAGTGGCCAGCCGGGAAGTGGCGGTCCCATCCTTCACGGAAGCGAGACGGGCAGCGCGGTCTGGTTCATGGAAGGCGTCAAGGAGGGCAGCCATCGCCTTGATTTCCGGATCACGGGCGAATTCAGTGGAGGAGCCCTGGCGGGCCCCATTCCCATCACTGGAATGGCGCGCGGCCAGGTCCTGGTGCGCAATCCACGCTTCAGTCTGGTGCTCGTCCATCCGGACGTCATCGCCAAGAA
>JANXQX010000033.1 GCA_025353305.1 Holophagaceae bacterium | reverse complement strand
ATGGGCATGGGTGGAAGCGGCTACACCATGCAGAGCGTCCAGGTCATGCCCTCCTTCATGGGATCGATCCAGGCGCTTGACCAGTCCTCTGCCCGCATGACCGTCATGGGCCAGTCGATTCAGATGAATGCTCTCACCCAGCTCGCTCAGGAGAACCAGGACGGAACCTATACAAGCCTCACCATGGCGGACTTCCATGCGGGGGATTTCGTGTCGGTGCATGGTTCTTTTCTGGCCGATGGCGCCTACATGGCTACCCGCGTCGAACATCGCAAGCCCGGCATGAACACCAGCCAGGATGGCACCATGGGGCAAGTCTCCAACCTCAACACCACGGCCAAAACATTCAACCTGGGTACCTGGAGCGTTAGTTACAGCTCCGCCACCGTGAACGGCACCTTGGCGAACGGCGCCTGGGCGCAGGTCCGCGGTACCGTCTCCGGCACGCAGATCACTGCCGCTTGGGTAAACGTAACGGGTGCTGTGGGGAATCCAGGGAGCGGAATGGGGCTTCGGGGGCTGGTGCTGAACCTGAACACCACAGCCAAAACCTTCAACTTGATGTCCCTCACAGTGAACTACGCCCAGGCGACGGTCGTCGGCACTCTGGCAGAAGGCGCCATGGTGGAAGTTGAAGGAAGCCTGGCCTCAGGTTCGACCACTACCGTGAACGCCACCCGGGTCGAAGTGGAATCCATGGGCATGGGCGGCGGGATGGGCTCTGGATCTGGGATGAGCAACCTGCAGGTGAACGGTACGATCACCGCCCTGGACTTGACTGCCATGACCCTCACGGTGTCGGGAACGACTTTCTGGTTGGACAGCTCTACGTTGATCATGTCCCACGACACCCCCATGACCGCCTCACAACTGAAGGTAGGCGACTGGGTGGCCGTGATGGCCGACTCGACGCGGAAGAACACTGCTGGGTTTGCCTACGCCCTTCGGATTTCTGAAATGACCGGCAGCGGCGGCGGGATGGGCTCCAGCGATCTGATGGGATCGGTGACCTCGGTGAATGCCAGCGCGCAGACGCTCGTCCTCAACGGCTTCACGGTCAGTGTCACCTCCACCACCACCTATGCTTCCCAAGGCGCTACAGTGACGGCAGCCAGCTTTTGGGGAGCAGTCAAGGTAGGCAGCAGGGTGGAAGCCATCGGAACCCCCTCGGGTTCAACCCTCGTGGCCACACGGCTCGTACTTGGCGGCATGGGCGGAATGGGTGGGGGAGGCATGTAAGGCAGTCCTCAACCTGAAGACCTGAGTTAGAAACAGGCACCGTCACAACATCGACAATAAGCTTACGGAAGCCAGCACCATGCATCTGCAGAGTGCTGGCTTTCACGGTGAAGGAAACCAGATGGACTCCATCGCGGAGGGCAGCCCAGCCCAGTCCCTGCTGAATCATCTCATGGCCCGCAGTGTTTCATGACCTGTTCAACCAATACCGGCACATCCAGGGCGGCAGCGGCTTTCCTTCCGACCCCGCTTGTAAAGACCACATTGACCACGGAGCTGCTGTGAATCCACTCGACCAAACGTCAAATTGAACGCCGTTCATTCTTGTAAATGTTGAATGCAGGGGGTGGGAGAGGAATCTGTTCAGCCATACAAGCTAAATGAGTGGCTATAGCAAAGGTCACAAAGGGGACTTTCATTTCAGAAAAGAGATGCAGAGGTCCGAGTTTTACGCATATTATAAGAAACCTGGCACAAGCGTCAGGGGACGTTCGATATCTCAAGAAGGGAAAGGTGATCCGGTTGCGCTTGATCCTCCGCCTCGTGGCGCTCTTCCTGCTGACCCTCTCGGGGTCGGTGGAGGGTGTACGAATTGCGGTGGTTCCCGCACTCCAAGACTGTGCCTGCGGATGCGGGGCTCCATCAGACGATCTCTGCAAGTGCAAGGGACCTGCCCAGCCAGCGGCGCCGCCGAAGAGTCCGGACCCTTGCTCTAAATCTTCCAGCGGTTGCTCCACAAACAATTTCAATACAAGCGTAGCCACGGTCTCCAAGAAGGCCGGGGAACCAGCGAAGGATCCAGAGCCAAAGCTGGAGCCTCATCCCTGGCCTCTTCATGTAGCCCAGGTTACAAATAATACGAGTCGTTCAATCCTTCAAGCTGGTGCCAGTTACCTGGGAGGCGCTCCCCCTCCCTCGCGATGCCTCCAACGTCTAGCCATGCTTTCAGTCTTCCGGAATTAAGAGACGGTCTGCGTATTTCCTAAGCAGATCAGACACATCTCAACATTTCCGGAGTAAGCCATGCGCACATTTCTGTGCCTGGCCTTGGGCCTCATGCCGATGGTCGGCAGAGCCCAATCCCAGGAGCCAGCCGTCCCGTCCCATCAGGAACCGGCGACTGCAGAGGACTCTGTCCTCAAATCCCTCATCAATGAAGCTCTAAACCAAAACCCAGATTTCGCCAAATCCAAAGCCTTGGTGGAAGCCGATCTCGAACGCATTCCCCAAGCGAAAGCACTTCCCGATCCGAGCCTGTCACTAGGTATTCAGAACGATAGTTTCAAGAGCATCCAGGTCGGAAAGATGGAGACATCGTTCTACCAGGTGATGTTCACCCAGCCGCTTCCATGGCCTGGCAAAAGAAGCCTACGCGGGGAAGTCGCTGGGCTCGGTGCCGATATCTCGAAAGTTGCGGTCGAGCGAACACGATTGGGCATTCAAGCGGATGTCAAACGCGCATATTTCGGATTACTGCTGGTTCGCGGCCAGCTCCGGCTGCTGGAAGATCAGGCGATCTTTTTGGAGAATGCCGAGTCCATTACCAAGGCACGCTATGAAGTGGGGCAAGGTGCGCAAGCAGATCTGCTCCGGGCTCAACTCGAACGGAATCGCCTCAGACAAACGCGCTTTTCTCTTCAGGCAGAGGAACGCGGTTACTCGGCGGCTCTGAATCGCCTGCGTGGATCCACTGAGGATTCGCCCATCGCTACGAAAGCTTCACTAGAACAGATGCAATTCCAAGCCACATCGGGCGAAGGGATTTTGGCCCAGGCCGAGGCTCAAAGCCCTGAACTCCAGGCCGCGCGGCTCGGCGTGAAACAGGCCGAGCTAAGCCTGGATCTGGCGAAAAGGGATCGCTATCCAGACTTCGCGGTAAGCGGTGCCGTTATGCCCCGGGGAGCTCTTGAGCCTATGTGGTCAGTTGGCTTTTCGATCTCCCTCCCGATCTGGTCGAAACAAAAGCAGCAGCGGGCGGTGAGTGAGCAGGATTGGCGACGCAAGTCACAAGGCTCCGAAACTACAAGCGTGCGAAATATCTTGAACCAACGCACTCGTGAACGTTTCGCTCAACTTGACTCAGCGCTTGGAACCATACAGATCTATCGGGACGGCTTGCTGGTGCAGAGTGAATCCAGCTTCCGTGCCACCCTTGCCCAGTACGAGACTGGGCGGGTCCCCTTTCTGAGTGTATTGGAGACTCTCAATGGATGGGTGGCCGATCGTGGGGGGCTCCTACAGGCTCTAGCTCAGGCGGAAGCAATCCAAATCGCGACCGAGGAAATCAACCTCGCGGGGACACCCGCCATTAGCGCCCAGGGCCTTGCTGCGGGACCCCTCGGGATGGGCGGCACACCTGGTGGACCAGCGATGGCCACGTCGTCAAAGTCAGGCGCCACTGCCGTCAAGGGAGACAGCGGCGCTCCTTCGAAATCCATGTGATGCGGAACCTTGTATGAATCGTAAGGCTGCTCTGCCTCGAATCACCTCCAAGCGCCAATTGATGCTCGCCCTGGCGGCGGTCGTGATGGGCCTCGCTGTGGCTGCGTTCCTGCTCACACGCCCCGAAATCGCAGCGCCTACCCCCAGGGCTGGTTGCAGCGGTTGCAGTGCCTCTGAATCTGCCTCAAACACCTACGAGATGCGTCCTGCCCCCACCAACACAACTGATGCAAACACCAGCGTCAAGACAACCGGAGTTTCTCATGAGAAACGAAATCAACGAGCACCCGCAAAACCCCTCCACTAAATTCCGGACCATGGGCCTGGTGGCTTTGGGATTGGTCGTGGGTGTGGGCGGAACTCTCCTCCTACGGCCTGGCGCCCACAATCCGGGAGCCACCTCGGAGCAGTCTGCGAAGAAGCAGATGTACCAATGCCCGATGCATCCCACGGTCATCCAAGACCATCCTGGAGATTGCCCCATTTGCGGGATGAAGATGGTACCCATCGAAGGCGGTGGAAAGACCAAGCCCGCTGGCGATCTGGGAAAGATCGTCCTCTATCGCTCACCCATGAACCCCTCCATCACCTCGACCAAACCCATGAAGGACGAGATGGGGATGGATTATGTGCCGGTCTATGAGGGGGAACTCAAGGGCGAGGGCCCCGTTGTCGAGGGCCACGCCTCGGTTTCCATCGACCATGAACGTCAGCAGCTCATTGGCTTGAATACGGCTACTGTCACCGAAGGATTGGTCAGCGGTGAGGTCCGCACCAACGCCAGGCTGGCTGTGGACGAGACCCGTGTCCGCAAGATCAACGTCAAGGTCGAAGGCTTCGTGGAGAAACTCTTCGTCGACTTTGTCGGCAAGCCTGTGGCCAAGGGGCAGCCGCTGTTCAGTCTCTACAGCCCGGAGTTCGTTAGTTCCCAGAGGGAATTCCTTTTAGCGATTAAGACCCAAAAAGCGCTAGCCGGGGGGACTTTGACATCCAGTGGCACAGACCTGTTGGATGCAGCCAAACACAGGCTCATGCTTTGGGACGTTCCAAAAGAGACACTCGAACATCTTGAACAGACAGGGGAAGTCCAACGTGCCCTCACGCTTCGGTCTCCCATTTCCGGCGTAGTCACGGCGAAAAATGTCGTGGAAGGGGCACGCATCACACCTGCGGATATTCCCCTGGAGATCACGGATCTAGGCCGGGTCTGGGCCCTGGCCGATATCTACGAGACCGAAATCAGGCTAGTCAAAGTTGGTCTGGCCGCCACGATGACTTTGCCTTCATTCCCTGGTAAAACCTTCACTGGCCGAGTGGCATTCGTGGACCCGATCCTGGATCCGAAGACTCGAACCACCAAGGTCCGCATCGAATTTCCGAATCCAAAGGGAGACTTGAAGCCCGAATTTTTTGGGGAAGTGTCGCTGAAGGGCCCGTCCCACAAAGGAATCCTGATTCCTTTGGACGCCGTCCTAGATGCGGGAACCCAGAAGGTGGCCTTCATCGCGCTGGGGGATGGGAAGTTCGAACCTCGCGAAGTCACAACGGGATTAAAGGTCGGAGAACAGGTCGAGATCCTCTCGGGCCTCAGAGCCGGTGAGGAAGTCGTCACCCGAGCCAATTTCCTGGTGGATTCCGAATCCCGTTTCCGGGCCGCCCTGGCGCATATCGCACAGAAGCCCGGTTCCACAACCACCTCCCCGTCCGCTCCCGCGGACGGACACAAACACTGAGGGAGTGGACATGCACAACAGCGCGTATGATCCCGAACACCCAACATTCTTGCAAAAAATCATTCGGTTCTCCGCAGAAAACCGGTGGTTGGTCATGGCGGCCACCATCCTGGCTTTGACCATGTCCTTCTGGACCATGCGGAACATCCCGCTCGATGCCCTGCCGGACCTCTCCGACACCCAGGTCATCGTCTACTCCAAGTGGGACCGGAGTCCCGACATCGTCGAAGACCAGGTGACCTACCCCATCGTCACCGCCCTGCTCGGCGCTCCAAAAGTCAAAGCTGTCCGTGCCCAGTCCGACTTCGGCTTTTCCTATGTCTACGTGATTTTCGAGGATGGCACCGACATCTATTGGGCAAGAAGCCGTGTGCTTGAATACCTCAGCAAGATCACGGCGAGCTTGCCAGCCGGAGTCAAAACCGAGCTGGGCCCTGATGCCACCTCGGTCGGTTGGGTCTACCAATATGCCTTGGTGGATCACACAGGCAAGCACAGCACAGACGAGATCCGGTCATACCAAGACTGGTTCCTTCGCTATTCACTTCAAAGCGTACCCGGCGTGGCAGAAGTGGCCACGGTGGGTGGTGAGGCCAGGCAGTTCCAGGTGAGCTTGAACCCCAACAAGCTCGCCAGCTACAAAATCTCCATCGATGCAGTGATCCAGGCAGTGAAATCTGCGAACACCGAGGTGGGCGGGCGCCTAGTCGAATTCAGCGGCCGCGAATACATGGTCAGGGGCAGGGGCTATGTGAAGACAACGAAGGATCTGGAAAGCGCGGTACTCAAAGCCGACAATGGAACACCCGTCCGGCTCAGCGAAGTAGCCACCGTCAGTCTCGGCCCCGAGATCCGTCGAGGACTCACGGATTTTAACGGCCACGGCGATGTGGTGGGCGGCATCGTGGTGATGCGCCAGGGAGAAAATGCGCTGAACGTCATCGAGCGGGTAAAGACCCGTCTGGAGGAACTGAAGGTCAGCCTTCCAAAAGGCGTTGAAGTCGTCCCTGTGTATGACCGCTCGGAACTGATCCACCGTTCCATCGAGACCGTTAAGCACAAGCTGATCGAGGAGATGTTTGTCGTCTCGCTCATCATCCTGATTTTTCTCTGGCACTTCCCATCCGCCATCGTGCCCATCATCACCATTCCGGTCTCGGTGGCGCTGGCTTTCATCCCGATGTACGGGATTGGGCAGAACGCCAACCTGATGAGCCTCTCAGGCATCGCCATCTCAATCGGAATCCTGGTGGACGGCGCCATCGTGGAGGTGGAAAACGCCTATCGGAAGATAGAAAAGTGGATAGAAGCGGGGAAGCCGGGGAGCTTCTACGAGGTCCGGCTCGCCGCCTTGATGGAGGTGGGCCCCTCCGTGTTCTTCAGCTTGCTGGTGGTGGCCGTGAGCTTCATGCCCATCTTCACGCTAGTGGACCAGGAAGGCCGACTGTTCAAGCCACTGGCGTATTCAAAGAATCTGGCAATGGCCATCGCCGCCATCTTGGCGCTGACCCTTGATCCAGCGATGAGAATGCTCTTCGCACGCATCGACCCCTTCACCTTCAAACCCAAGTGGCTGGCCTGGTCGGCGACCCAGATCGTCGTTGGCAAGTACTACTCTGAGGAAAAACATCCCATCAGCGTCTTCCTGCATCGCATCTATGAACCCCCTTGCCGCTTTGTGGTGAAGCATGCCAGGGCGACCATTGCCGTGGCCTTCTTGCTCGTCCTTGCCACCATTCCGGCCTTCCTGCGTCTAGGCAGCGAATTCATGCCTCCCCTCAACGAAGGCTCATTGCTCTACATGCCCAGTACCCTCCCCGGCATCAGCCAGACCGAAGCCCAGAAGATTCTCCAGGTCCAAGACCGGCTCATCCGCACTGTGCCAGAAGTCGATCGAGTCTTCGGTAAGTCAGGCAGAGCCGACACTGCCCTTGATCCAGCCCCCTTCTCCATGATGGAGACGGTGATCCTGTTGAAACCTGAGGACCAATGGCGCGAGAAGCCCCGGTGGTTCTCCGGATGGGCGCCTAATTGGATGAAGTCCATCCTGCGCCCCTTCTGGCGAGACCACATCACGCAGGAAGAAATCGTCGCGGATCTTGACCGGGTCGTAAAACTGCCCGCCATTCCGAACGCCTGGACCATGCCGATCAAGGCCCGCCTCGATATGCTCAGTACAGGCATTCGCACACCTGTTGGCCTCAAGATCAACGGCGCGAATCTCGAGACCATCGAGAAAGTCGCGGTAGAGGCGGAAAGCATTCTCCAGCGCGTGCCAGGCACCCGTAGCGCCTTCGCCGAACGCGCTGCCCAGGGTTACTTCGTGGATTTCGTTCTGAAACGGGACCAGCTCGCACGGTACGGGCTGAGCGTCGAGCAGGCCAACATGATCGTCATGACCGCCATCGGCGGCGACAACCAGAGCACCGTTGTGGATGGCCGCGCCCGCTATCCGGTGAATGTGCGATACGCACGTGATTACCGGGAATCCCCTGAGGCCTTGAAGCGGGTCCTCGTGCCTCTTTCGAATGGAAACACCATTCCCATGGAAGAGATCGCCGACGTCAAGTGGACCACCGGCCCGGCCATGATCCGCGATGAAAACGGATTGCTCAATGCCTACGTTCTTGTGGACTTCGACACATCACAGACTGACGTGGGCACCTATGTCCAGCGCGCCAAGCTCGCCATCGGGAAGGACCTCCAGGTTCCCACAGGCTACAGCCTGAATTGGTCCGGGCAGTACGAGAACATGATCCGCGTGAAGGAGCGGCTGAAGATCATCTTGCCCATCACGCTGGTGCTGATCTTCGGGCTGCTTTACGCCAACACCAAGTCGGCCTTCAAGGCATCCATCGTGATGTCGGCTGTGCCCTTCAGCGCCATCGGTGCCTTCTGGCTCCTGTATCTGCTGGGTTACAACATGTCCATCGCGGTGTGGGTGGGCCTCATCGCACTCATGGGACTGGACGCTGAAACTGGTGTCTTCATGCTGCTCTTCCTGGACCTTTCCCATGACGAAGCCAGGCAAGCCGGGAAGCTCAACACCACCGGCGATCTCGTGGAAGCCATCATCCACGGCGCCGTCAAACGCGTGCGCCCCAAAGCCATGACCGTGTTCGCCGCGTTCATCGGCCTGCTCCCGATTATGTGGAGCACAGGCGCGGGCTCGGACGTGATGAAGCGCATCGCCGCGCCAATGGTTGGCGGCCTAGCTACCAGCTTCATCCTCGAATTGCTCGTCTATCCCTCCGTCTACTACCTCTGGAAGAAACGCGAAGTTGTGGATGGACCGACCACACCCGATTCCGCGCCTGAACTTGGCCTGGCAATCACATGACTCCCCGGGGCTGCAAGGCTTCCCTTTCAAATGGACATCCCATGGACACTTGGCTGCATCCCCGTTCGCTCTTAGAGGAAAGCTTCCTCGCTGAGTATGCGATTTACGCCCAGACTCGTCATCTGGACGCTGCCCGGGCCAAAGACTACACCCGTCTGGATGAGGATCATCAGGTCTACTTGGATTATGCCGGTTCGGCTCTTTATGCCGAATCCCAACTCCAGGCCCACCTGTCCTATCTCTCCCAACACGTGTTAGGGAATCCCCATTCCCTGAGCCCCGCGTCCCGGTTCACCTCGAAGGAATTGGAGGAGACACGTCGGGAGGTTCTTGATTTCTTCCGAGCCGATCCGGCGGATTACGCCGTGATCTTCACTTCCAACGCGACGGGGGCCATGAAACTGGTGGGGGAGTCCTATCCTTTCGAGGCCGGAGGACGCCTACTCCTGTCTTTCGACAACCACAACTCCATGAATGGCATCCGAGAATATGCGAGGAGCAAGGGATGCGGAATCAACTACGTGCCCCTTACGCTCCCCGAGATGCGGTTGGACGAAGGCGCTCTGGAATTTGCGCTAGCTTCCTCCCATAACGGCGCCCCACGTCTTTTCGGCTATCCCGCGCGTTCCAACTTTTCGGGTGTCTTGCACTCGCTTGAATGGATCGCTCGGGCCCATGACTATGGGTGGGACGTGCTCCTGGACGCCGCGGCCTTCGTCCCTTCGCATCGCCTGGAAGTCGGCCATTGGCAACCGGATTTCGTATCTGTCTCCTTCTACAAAATGTTGGGCTACCCAACAGGAGTGGGCTGTCTCCTGGCTCGCCGTAAGGCCCTTTCCAAACTGCGGCGGCCCTGGTTCTCGGGAGGAACAGTCATTGCCGCCTCGGTCCAGGGCGACCGCCATTACTTCGCGGAGGGCGAACGGGCCTTTGAGGACGGAACCCTTAATTTTCTGGACCTTCCCGCAGTCACCCGGGGGCTTCGTTACCTCGATTCGCTCGGCCTCGAATCCATTGGTGTTCGCGGTCTATGCCTGACGGGTTGGGTGCTGGAGCAGATGCAACAACTCAAGCATCAGAATGGCCTTCCAGTGGTTCGCATCTACGGCCCCCTGGACACAAATCAGCGGGGTGCGACGATCACGTTCAACCTCCTTGATTCTCATGGGCGCCTCGTGGACCATCGCGAGGTAGAACGCAGATCTGAAGCATTTCGAATCTCCTTGCGCACGGGGTGTTTCTGCAACCCCGGGGCAGGGGAGATCGCTCTGCGTCTAAGCAGGGATGAGCTGGAAGATTGCTTCAGCCTTCCGGAGCACCAACATCACTTTGAGCCGGAAGACTTTTTGCAGTGCATCGAAGGGAAAGGTTCGGGGGCGGTGCGAATCTCCTTTGGCCTCGCCAGCAACTTCGACGATGCGCGCCGCTTCCTAGGCCTGCTGGATGAATTTTGCCCCAGTCCTCGCGACGGGATTTCATCGTCTGTCTTTTCCAACCCCGAGGCGCAACGCCTCCATTCATAAGGAACATCTTATGTTCACAACCCTAGTTTTCAGCTCCTTGGTCACCATCGCCAACCCCAACATGGGTGGGCCGACCAACACCATATGTCCCGTCCTGGGAAATGCCGTGACTCCCGGGAAGAGCCCCATTGTCAAAGTAAAGGGGCACGAATACTACATCTGCTGCGCGGACTGCACCTCAAAGCTGGAAAAGAGCCCCGACCAATACCTGGAGAAGGACGGGACACCGAAAAACGCGCAAGGCAAGGCAGCTCCCAAGGCCGAACACGATCACGGCTCGCACCAGCACTAAACCCTGTCTGATCTTCCTGGGGCCAAGTATCCCTGCATCCAGGAAGAGTCTCCTCGATAGCTGGAGGTCCTTCCATGTCCGATTCCTGTTGCCAAGGAAACCGCTACGGGCTTTGGCTTGCCCTTCTTGCTGCGGCGGTCTTGCTCGCCATGGCTTTCCTCCAATTTCGACCGACTGAACCCATCCCCCCTCAACCCCAAAGGAGATCCCATGTTGTTCATTGAAACCCTCATCCTGGTGGCCACGCTAGCGACGCCCTTCCCCCAAGGATGCGGTAGCAGCGGACATTCTCAAGGTGGCCACGGCGGCCATAGCCAACCGGCACCATCGCAGCCGAAAGTAAGGGCGACCAACACGCTTTGCCCTGTCATGAGCCAGCCTGTGAAACCCGGACGGGACCGAGAAGTCATCATCCGGGGGAATTACTACCTTGTGTGCTGCGATGGCTGCGGTCCAGATCTGGCCGACAACCCGGACAAGTACCTCGACAAGGAAGGCCGTCCGAAAAACGCCCCGAAAGATGAGGGATCCAGGGCCAGAGAACCCCAGGCCCCTGCACCCTCAGACCATTCAGAACATCAGCACTAACGAGCCGTCGCAGCACAGATTAGCCATGCATCCGAGCCATTTGCGTTTCCATTTCCCAAGCAGGTCTCCTCCTCGTTCAAGGGAGTCGGCCATCTTCCACCCCACCCCCCACCACCTAGGAATTGTCCCTCGCGTGCCTTCCAGCACTTCGCTAAAGCAAGGAGATTCGAATGTCGCCCCGATCAATCTTAGTTAGGTTCTTACCCATGCTGCTTCTCGTGGGAGCTTCCACACAGCTAAAGGCTATTCCTGCCTGGGCCCGCCTCACGGGCACCTCATGCTCCACCTGCCACCAGACCCCCTCTCTACAACTCACCAGCATCGGACTTGAGTTCCAGCGCAACGGATTCCGGAGTGAAGCGACTAAGCTCGATGCCAAGTCTCAAACCGTGAGCAACTACACCAGCCTGACATTCGAAGGCAACATCACTGGGACGAAGGGCGCCACCCCTAGCAGCCAAACCGATAAACCCGTAATCGGCCTCATCACAGGTGGGGCTTTGTCCGACCATTTTAGCTACCTGGCGATGTACTACCCGAACGCTTCCAGCGACCCCACCGCGAACCTTGAAACCGCCTACCTGCAGTACAACGCCTCGCTTGGCAAAAACGCACTCTTGACCATTCGTGGCGGGCAAATCAATCCCATCGTGTTGCGAAATTTTGGCCTTGGCGTCTCCAGCGTCGTGGGGTCTCCGTTGGTTCTCAACACTCCCGTAAACGCGAATTCACCTTTCACCTTTGATGGCGGGGGCCGTGGGATTGATGTGAACCTCTACCTCGGATCCTTTGAACTCACAACAGGCATAGTGGACCCCGCGACGGGAACCGCCCAGACCAATCCGACTAACCGCAAGGACACCTACGCCGCTGTCCTATGGCGCTTTGATGACTGGGCATCCGGGGTCGGCGTCTTACGCTATGACGGCCAGAGCATGGTATTCAACACTCCGGGTGATCCCACGACAGGTGTGGCCTTCGCAGACAGGTTCAATCACAACGGATTCATGGCGCGCTTCATTCGCGACAAGTGGCGCGCCATGGGTGCCATTTACGAGGCATCGCATCAGGTTGACGCCCTTGGAACTCAGGTCAAGAGCCGGGGCTGGTACAGCCTGGTGGATTACTACTTCAACGACAACATCGGTGCGTTCGCCCGTTACGAAAAGCTGAGTCCTGACCGCAATGACAACTCCCTGTACAACAAGATGGCCATGCTGGGCTTGAACGGGATGCTGTTCCAAACGGACAAGAGTGGTGGAAGGTGGGTTCTCCAGGGCCACCAGACAGATCAGAACGGACTGAAGGATAAGCAGATTCTGCTCAACGTCGTCTGGGCATTTTAATGGGATTCAGCGTTCACAAGCCACTGATGGCAAAGTGCCACCCGAGGGAAACATGGACTCTGGTGAGCCGCCAGGAGGCCAATCAAGAAATTGACGCGGACACCCACGCCCTCTCAGCATCACCGCGATGGGACACCCCAGAAACCATTTAACTTCTCGAAAGGACTTCCCATGAACTTTCTCGTGATGCTTGGAATGATGGGTTTGATGCTGATTTTCTTCCGTGGCCGCGGACATCACCGACCCTCCCCCGAACCCAATCAGCGTGCGGTCAAGCCTGTTACAGCGACGCAACCCTCACCCGAAGCCCCAAGGACACCTTCCCGTTCGGGTGAGCCTGGAAGCACTAAATCCAGGCCAGGCCCGACAGGCACTCCGGAGGCGGAGACCACGTCGCCCTCGACAGCATCATCTGCGGCACCAACCGAATAGCCATTCCTAGCGAGGCACCATGCGCGTGTTCGATGCAATTCCATCCCAGGCCAAGCGCGGCTGGTTCATCGCCGCGTGTCTGGTGCCCTTCACATTGCTCGGCATCTGGTCCATTTTCCTGATTCGCAGTGCGCGTGCAGCCCATCACGAGTTGGACCACTGCACCATCTGGACCCTGGAAGCGGGACGCCATCTGGAAGCCTTCGAGACCCTTCAACAGAAGATTTCTCCCCTGTTGAGCGCCCCATCAATCGTCAGAGAAATCGCCTCGGTGGATGCGGCCTCGGATGCACTTATAAGGTCCCGTGAAGAACTGGCGCGAAGGACCTCGGGAGAATGGGACGCTTCCATGGCAGCCGTGGATGGTGTGGTGAAGCTGTACACGGATCAATTAAACCTATTCATACGAACCGCCCTGGCTTGGGAGAAAGCTCAGCCAGGGCCCGGGAAGGCTGAAGCCCTCGCCACAGCCCGCGTGGCCTTGGCTCACCTCGATCATCGGCATCAAGAAGCACTGGGAGCCTTCCGGGTTCTAGATCATTCCCATCGTGTCCGACTAGATGCCTCCATCCAGGCCAGCCAACAAAATAATGACCATCTCTCATTTTTCGCGGCAGGTTCACTCCTGATCGCCTTGGCCTTTTGGGCTGCTGGCTGCGCGGCCCTATGGCTCAAGCTCAAGGGCGATTCCGCAGCCAGCTTTGCGAAGACCCTGGTGGAGACACTCCCAATGGGGCTCCTGGCCTGGGGAAACGATGGAATCGTACTGGAGGCCAATCCCGGGTTGGGCAGAATCTTGGGACACCTGTCTCCCACCTTCAGGGCTGGGATGCATGTGAATTCACTCCTACATCCTGAAATCCGAGAGCGCCTAGAGGAGGCTGACCACGGAGAGCGCATCTCTTTCAATCTCACCCATGCCACAGGCAGATTACTGGCGGTGGAAGCCTCCGCCGGGGCCACACGATCGTCAGTGGGCATGGTTCACCTTGCTGTGTTTCGGGATATCTCCAGATCCACAGAGGCAGAGCGGAGATTGGTGGAAATGCAGCGCATGGCCGCAGTGGGTGAAAACATGGTGGCTTTTTGCCGGGATCTCCAACGCACATTGAACCCCATTCTCCATTCCATCAAAATGCTCAACCTCAAGCGCGACGGAGAGGAATGTCTTCCGGGATGGCCAACTTGGGAGCAATTGGGACGTAACGCCACGACCGCTTCAGATCTTTTGCGCCAGATCTCCCACTTCGCGAATCAGGATCTCGTGCCCGAGCAGGACACCCTGTTCGACCTGAATGGTGTAGTCCAGGAATTGGTGGCGTCCTTCCAGAACGATGGGATTCGTCTGGGCACTTTGGTTTTCGAGTTGGCAGCCATTCCGGCCTTAGTAACGGGGCCACGAGAAAAGTTCAGTGTCGGTCTTGTTCTTTTGACCCAGCGGGCTCTGGATGCGACAGGCGGAGAACCCACTGTCCGGATCCGGACCTGGGCCGAGGATGAATTCCACTGCATCGAGATCTCCGATTCTGGCGATGCCATTCCCGCATCGCAGATCTCTCGTGTCTTCGAGCCGGTCTACCTCACCTCCATGGAGACACCGGAGAGCGGCTTTGGACTCTTCAACGTGGCCGCCACGGTTCACGAGATGGGTGGCTCCATTCGTGCCGAGAGACTGGACAGTGGGTGGACGCGCTTTTTGATCCTGGTCCCCCGGGGAGTGTGAATATGCCGCTTCGCAACCAGGCCCCTCCTGATCCTAGTCCCCGGAAGCGGGCGCCCAAGCGGTACTTCAAGGGCTTGATGATGCTTCCCGTCTCCCATCCACCCGGGGGACTGGCTGAATCGTGTGCGCTTCTACCAAATCCAGCGAACCGCCGAATGGCAAAGATCTTCCTGTCAGTTGCTGGTGCGATTGTTTTCGCGACACTGCTGCTCCTATTGATTTATAAGAAACCGAAAATCCGGAAGGTTCCGGTCCACCCCACTGTGAGCGGATCCGCCGATTCGAAAAGTCCCTCGGGACCAACAGCTGACAAATCGCTCAAGAAATGAGCCATGGAGGTGCGAGATGTCACAACCCTTCTGTAAATGCGGAGCAGCCTTTGGGCGGTCCTACCGGCCGGGATCAAAGAAGTCTCCCTTCAATGAAATGGAATCCACGTCGAGCTTCATGGTTGGAATCCGCCAGATCGCGACGCTCGTGGGGCAGGTCCGACTCCCATTTTGTCAAAAGCGCTTCATCAAAATCTAGGGAGGCTCCCAATGTCAGACACCCTATTGCTTGAGGTGAGCACACCGTATAAAAACGTGTTCTGCGGACACGTTCCGGAAGTCCAATTCTCTACGCGATACCGGGGGAAGCACAGCATTCTTCCGGGACAGACGCCTTGGATCACTCTTGTCGGAAGCGGCCTCCTCTGGTTCACAATCCAAAGGCAAGAGCACTGGATGACTTTGTTTGGAGGCATCGTCGAGGTACACGATGACAAGGTCGCCATTCTCGCGCGTCTATCCGAGACCGTGGGTACACGGGAACTCAATGGTCTCTGGACGGGGAAACGAATGGCTGAGCAAGCCATGCGCAAAGCTCGGAATGAATTGAGCCTCGCGAATGCTGATATGGCACTGGAATGGTCCTTAGTGAGTGCGGGGGGAGTGAAGCTAACCATGCTGCTTGGGGGACCGTACCCACCCCTATGCACAAAGTACGGGTGCGAGGCCTGCCAACGTTGCTAGGAGAAATGCCATGAAGATTCACTCCTGTAGTGCAGGAAACGCGTCAGGTCCCAAGCCCATCCGCCAATCACAAGGCTGGCAGGTTCGAGTCAATCAGGAGGCTCCATGAATGCTAGCGACTTTACTGTGTACACCTGCTCCATGCATCTAGAGATCGGCCTGAGTTTGGTTTCGGTGGCCACAAACGCTCTTCGCCTTCGCCACTGATCACTATTGATGAAAGGGAATTCTTGACCCGACCACAAGTCAATGCCGTCTCACCGCTAGGCAACCCCTTCCGTGGGATCGTCCTCTGGACCGCACTGATCGCCTCCTTGACCGGGCTCCACGCGGTCGCTCAAGGAGCCGATTCGCCAATCTTCACTGGAATCACAGCGCGGTTGTTCCTGATCCCGGTGATCTATGCAGCCGTGACCGGCGGTCTAGCACAGGGTTTCAGCGCAGGGCTCGCCGCTGCTCTTTCCCTGTCCGCGGTCATGCTTCTCCACACGAGCCACCCGTATGGAAGCGCGTGGAATGCCGCCTACATTGAACACCTGATAGAGGCGCCCTTCTTTATTTTGTTTGGCACACTCACTGGACTATTCCGCGACCACATCCGGCGTGAGCAAAGCCAGCGAGAGCACACGGTCGACCTCTTTTCTCGCTTCGTTTCTCCGAGCGTCGTGAGCGAAATCTTGCAGCGCGGGGCGGTCCTAGAAGGAGAAGAGACAGAAGCGACCGTGCTTTTTGCAGACATTCGTGGTTTCACAACGATGTGCGAGGGAATGGAGCCCACACAGGTATTCCAATTGCTGAACGACTTTTTGGGTGAGATGGTAGCGACGGTCTTCGCTGAACGCGGCCTACTGGACAAATACATAGGCGATGCCGTGATGGCTGTCTTTGGTGTGCCCATTCGGAGCGCCGATCATGCAGCGTGTGCTGCCCGGACGGCCCTTGCCATGATTAATCGCTTGGAAGAATTGAATACGAAAAAATTCTTCGGTGATGTGCACATCACCATCGGCATTGGCATCCACACAGGCCCGCTCATAGCCGGCTATGTGGGCTGCCTGGAACGGATGGAATACACAGTGATGGGAGATACGGTGAATGTCGCATCCCGGCTTCAATCACTGACGAAGGAATATTCCGTTCCCATCCTGGTTTCCGAGGCTACACGTGCCGCGATAAACGATCAGGATGAGTTCAATTTTCTGAAAATGGAACCGACTAAGATTCGGGGCCGTTCTCATTTGCTCGAGATTCATGCGCTGAAACCTTAGGCCGATGGACATCCTTTACCAAAAAAGCAATTGTGCGCGTTGCGCTGATACAAAGGAGCTTGAACCATGAACAGGGACATTTTGATCGGCTTCGTGATGGGTCTTCTCGCGGGATTCATCATCGGGTATTTCATCGGCGACAGCCGCTCTGCCAACCAGCCGCCACCAGCCATTGCTGCGGCTATTCCCCTACCTCTTCCCAGCGTGGCTCCACCTGGAATTCCCCCGACCTCCGGCGCTCCACCCAACACGATGGAAGCGCAGGCGCGCATTTTCAGCAACCTGCAGATCGTGGCCCGCGAACCCAAGAACCTGGATGCCTGGAAGCAGATGGGTAACGACTATTTCGACACCCACGAACCCCAAAAGGCCGTGGACGCCTATGCCAAGGCCCTAGAACTGGAGCCTGGCAACCCCGACATTCTTACGGATCAAGGCATCATGTACCGGCAGTTGATGGCCTATGACAAAGCCATCGCCAACTTTGAAAGGGCCTCCAAAGCGGATCCGAAGCACGTGCAATGCCTCTTCAACCTCGGGATCGTATATTCCCAAAACCTGAAGCAGAACGAAAAGGCCATCAAGGCCTGGAACCGTGTCATCGAAATCGCCCCCACGAGCCAGCAGGCGGCCCAGGCCCGCGCGGCCATCGCTGAACTCAACACGCATCTCAAGATTAAATAGGTGTTTCAATGGTGAACGAAACTGAAGATACGCACGTACCTCAGGGACCTGCGACAGCCACTCAGCCTCGTATTAGTTTTCTCCGGCGCTACGGGGTGGCGTGTCTCATAATGCTTCTGACACTCGGTGGATTCTGCGTCCTTTCCGTTGGATGGATCCTCATCCACGGCGTAAGTGCCCGTGACACGCCAACAGTCCTTGAAGAGACGATGGCCCGGGCACTAAGGCATCTCGCGGTGCCAACCAAAGAGCGCCGACGGGTCAACCCGGTCCCACCAACAACCGAAGCCTTGGCCGAAGGCATGGCCCACTGGGCAGACCACTGTGCGAGCTGCCATGGCAACGATGGCCGCGGCCATACGGAGATGGGACGGAACATGTACCCGAAGGCGCCGGACATGACCCTCCAGAAGACCCAAGGACTCAGCGATGGCGAGTTGTACGCCATCATCAAGAACGGTGTCCGCCTCACGGGCATGCCAGCCTGGGGGAGCCCTGGCAGCGCCGAGGATCCCCAAACATGGAAACTTGTCCTCTTCATCCGGCATCTGCGGAACATGACGCCGAAGGAACTCGACCAGATGAAGGGAATGAACCCCGTCTCCCCAATGGCACGCGAAGAGCAGCGCGAAGCTGATGATTTCCTTAACGGGATTGATGCTCCCGAGCCGTCCACTCCCTCTCACAACCCGTCCCACACTGGGACATCTAGAAAGGAAAATCCATGAAACACGCCTCGTCATTGCTTCTCACTTCGGCCCTGCTGCTCGCACCCGGCATCGCCTCGGCCCATACCCACAAAAAGGTCATGGGCACGGTCAAATCCATTGATTCCGCACGGATCGAGCTGGTGCTGAATGGCGGCCAAGTGCTTTCCATCCCCCTCGCAAAGAGCACCATGTTCATGCGAGGGAAGGATATGGTAGGCGCCGGACAGGTGCAGCCTGGGACTCGTGTCGTGGTGGTCCTCGCCGAGGACGACAAAACGGCTGAAAACGTCAAACTCGGCCCTGTACCCAAAAAGAAGTAATCTTCTGCATCCCCGTC
>JANXQX010000026.1 GCA_025353305.1 Holophagaceae bacterium | reverse complement strand
GTTCAGGTTCTTCATGCTCACGTTGCCTCGCTGAGTAGGTAAGCAGTGCGCAATGAGTTGGAATTGAGCTTCTGAGATTTCCATGACATGAAGCATCGGGCATCGGCCATGAGAAATCAAGTAGTGTTAACAGGCCCTAGGCCGTTCCTGGCATTGGAACGATATCGTTAAATTTTGAATGACGGCGTTCAACTCTTGAAGCCTGATAAGTTGTAGCAATGCGCGAGGTTTTGATTCTGGCTTTTGCCTTCATAGCTGCCATCTCACCGGCCCAAGTGCCCTTCGAGCAATTGGATCCGTTGGCTCGGGCCGAGGCCAAAGACATTTTGCGTCGGGTGGATTTCGCCTTTCAGACCCGCACTGCCCCCAAGCGGGTGCGACTGGAGACCATGGACCAGCTTTTTGACCACCCCCGCCTGGCCGCGGCCATGTGGCGGTACTGTCAGTTCGTCCCGTTTTTCTTCATCTTCCAGGAACCCGGAGGCACCTGGTCCATGGATGACACCAGGGGCCTCCACGGCACCATGCGCCTTGTTCTGAAAAAACCCGGGATGCGGGTCTACATCGTGGAAGGCCGAGCGGAGCGGGGACGGTTGAAAACACCCTTCGCGGTGGGGGCGAAAATGGTTTCGGTCTACAGTTACTGGGAAGGACCCATGGGGTTTGAGACCAGCCTGCAAACATGGACCGCCCTGGATTCGGCGATCCTCGGCTTCGTTTCCAAACCATTCCGCCCATACATCCGTCATCGGCAGGATGAATTCATCGCCTACATCAATGGCAACATCGCGCTCTTCGGAGAGTTCGCAGATCTGGATCCTCGTGAATTCGAAGGACCTCTCAAGCGCGAGGGAGATCCCATCGCCATCCGGGATTTCGAGCGGATTTTCCCCCGGAAGCTGCGGTGATGGACACCAATCCCAATGCATCTCGCGAAGCACCCCAGGATCCGCCCTATTCGGTCCATGGGGGGAGGCTCCTGCCCTTTGAAGACAAGGTAAATATTCCTAGCCTGATTGTCCGGATATCGGCCACCTTCCGAGTGTTCTGGACCGATACCGCGCTGGCTGGAGAAGGGCTTGGGCTGCGCCCGGACATTGCCCCTGCGATGGCCTTTTACGCGCTCGTGGGATTGCCTGTGGCGGTGGGGGCTGGTGTGGCCCAGATATTTTTCCCGGTCCAGCCCTGGTTCATGTCCCTGATGCATACGCCAAAGCCAGTGGTTCCGTCAGGGATGGCCTTGATCTTCACGATGGTGGGGGTTCTTCTGGCGCCGCTCTGGATCGCCGTCGCCTTTGCTGTCGCGGGACTGCTGAACCATGCGGGCCTCTGGTTGGTCGGCGGCACCCGGGCCAGGCTCGGATTGCCTGTGACCTACCGGGCACTGCTTTACGGTGCCGCGACTCTGGTGGTGCCCGTGAGCCTCGCTGAACTCGTGCTGAACCGTTTGCCTGGGGCATTCGGCGCCCTGGGGCAAGTGATTTCCCTGGGGGCTCAGTTGGGGATATTTTTCTATCAGGGGGTGATTTTTGCACGGGCCCATCGCACGGATACCTGGCGGGGCGTGATGGGACTTTTGATGCCGCTGCTGGCGACAGTGCTGATCTGTGGAGGCTGCTTGGGTGCCCTGTGGTTCGGAGGCGGCGAGCAATTCCGTGAAGCGTTGCAAAAGGCATTGAGCAATTGAGCGGCGGATCCTGATGGTTTTGCTCCACCAACGCCTGATTCACTGCGCCATTCACCCAGTGCAGGGGTTCCAAGAGCGGGCCGGGGAATCCCTTGGACTGGGGCCTTCTTTCGGGTGGTTGATGCTGCTCCGAGGCTCCTTCAGCACGATCAACGGCTTGCTTGTGCTCCATGCGGTCTACCGTGATTACCCCGTGTTTAAAAATCTTGACAGCAGCATGTGGCAGCACATTCTTCAGCGCCTCCCTTCAGATCTAAACGCTTTCAGTGTGGAGGACCTCCGCGCTTTCGTTTTGAGCCTGCCAGACTTGCCACCCTGGACCGGGATTTGGCCGTGGATGCTGGTGCTCGGCCCTGTTGGCATTGCCAGCGCCTGGATCCACAATGCGGTCTGGGACCACATGTGCCTTTGGATTCTGGGCGGCGTGAAAAGAACCGGCAGCTGGCGCAGCACGTTCATTGCCGAGGCCGAAGCCATGCAGGTCGGGGTCCTTGATGCGGCTTTTGGATTGTTGAGCTTCATTCCTCTGGTGGGCTCACTGCTGGTGCCGCTTTTCATGCTCACCGGCGCCTACTTCTGGGTGATGCGGGGCCTTGCCCTGGCGGCCTTTCACCAGGCACCCATGTGGAAAGGCGCGGCGGCGACCGTGCTGCACATACTGCTGGCAACGCTTTGCATCTGCGGAATGCTGGGTATCAGTTGGTTGATCGTCATGCAGTCGGTGATGGTGTGAAGCGCCGTGGCTTCCCTTGGCTGGCCGGAGGGCTGGTTGCTACGGGGATTCTCGGGGTTTCGGTCGGAAAAGTGCTCAATGCTGGCCAACTCCCGTTTCCACCCTGCATCTTCAAAAACCTGACCGGGTTGCCCTGTGCTACCTGTGGCCTCACACGTTGCGGAATGGCCCTTTCTCAAGGCGATTGGCGCATGGCCCTGCATTGGCATCCTCCGGCTGTGTTGTTCATCCTTTGCACACCCGTTCTGCTGGCCTGGGATCTCCGCCGCGTCTGGCGCGGGGAAGCCTTCCCGGACTTGCCGGATTCACTTGCTTTGCGCCTGGTTACGGTCGGTCTATTCTTTGGTGCCTGGGCGCTGCAGGTAGCGCGAGGGATCTAGAGCGGTCATCATGCATCAATCCCAACCCCCGGAGTGCGTCCATGTTCCAGCAGATCCTGGATCAGTTGATTGAGCGGGTGCCAGAAGCCCTCGCCGCCACCTTCAGCGACAAGGATGGCGAGCCCATTGCCACACGCACCATCCAGGTGCCCAATGATGCCTTGCAGTTGCTCGGTGCCTACCAACAAACGGTCAAGCGCCACCTGGCCCAGGCCATCGAGGAATTCGACAGCGGTGAAATCGAACAGATCGCTTTCGCGACGCCGGAACACTGGATCCTGATGATGGGGGCCGCGGAAGGGTGCACGCTGGTGCTGATCATCCACCGCGAAGGCATCATGGGCCGAGCCCGGTTCGAAATGATCAGGGCAGTCAAGGCTCTGAATCAACAGCTCTAAGAAGGTGAATGATTAAGGAGTAGGCATGGAGCGATTCATCGGCCTCATTGGCATCGTTGTGTTCATGGCCATCGCCATCGGGTTGAGTCGTCATCGCGGCAATATTCATTGGAAGACCGTGGCCTGGGGCCTTGGCCTGCAGTGGCTGTTCGCGATCGTGGTGCTCAAGGGCGATCTTCTATCGCAATGGCTGGGCTTCAAGGGCTTGATGTCCTGGCCTGGATTCTGGCTCCATGAAGGCACGCCCCAGGCGCATTTCTATGGCCTGGGTTGGATCATCTTCGCCCTGATGTTCACGCCCATGCTGCTGCGGCGCTTCGGGAATTTCGCTAGCAAACAGCTCAACTGGAGCATTTTTGGCGTCGTGGTCTATGGGCTGTTGTGGGGCAATCTGGTGGGCAAGACCTTCAACAGCATCCGGATCGTGGTGCAGCATTTGATGGAATATGCCCACGATGGCGCTAGCTTCGTGTTTGGCCCCTTGGCTGACAGCGCGGCGGGAGGCATGGGGGCGCCAGTGATGGATGCGGCCCACCATTCCATCGGCCGCATGGGGATGGTCTTCGCCTTCGTGGTGCTGCCCACCATCATCTTCGTGGCGAGCATCTTCGCGGTGCTCTACTATTTGGGTGTGATGCAGTGGGTCGTCGGCGCCTGCGCTCGGGCCATGGGCCGCGTGCTGAAAGTCAGCGGCGCCGAGAGTGTCTGCGTGGCGGCCAGCATCCTCATGGGCCAGACCGAAGCGCCCCTCACCATCCGACCCTTCTTGTCGCGGCTCACCCGCTCGGAATTGATGGTCATCATGACCGCGGGCATGGCCCACGTTTCCGGTTCCATCATGGTGGCCTACGTGCAGATCGCTGGTGTGGACATCGTGCACCTGCTCACGGCAGTGATCATGACCGCGCCCGGCGCCGTGATGATCGCCAAGATCCTCGAGCCAGAAGTGGAAGAACCTGAAACCCAGATGGTCGCGGGTGAAAAACTCAAAGTGGATATCCCCAACCATGATGCGAACGTCATCGACGCCGCTGCCCGGGGCGCGTTCGAAGGCGGTTCCCTGGCCTTCAACGTGGCCGTCATGCTCATCGCCTTCATCGCGCTCGTGGCGCTCATCAACGGCCTCATCAAGGCAGCTTATCCCGGAGGCAGCCTTGAAATCATTCTCGGCACGGTGTTCAAACCCTTCGCCTTCCTGATGGGCGTGCCATGGAAAGAAGCCGGGACCGTGGGATCGCTGCTCGGCACGCGCATGGTGGTGAACGAATTCGTCGCCTTCATCCAGCTCGGCGCGCTTCCCGAACTGAGCACCAAGGCCAAGCTCGTCTCCACCTTCGCCCTTTGCGGCTTCGCCAATTTTTCCAGCATCGCCATCCAGGTGGGTGGAATCGGCGCGTTGATTCCTGAACGCCGCGGCGACCTGGCACGGCTAGGCCTCAAGGCCATGTTCGCCGGCACCCTGGCCAACTTCTTGAGTGCTTGCATCGCAGGAGTGTTGACCTAAGGACACTACGCGAAGGTGGCGAAGGAGCGGAGACCCCAAATGAAAGACTAAGATTCACACAGCCGTTTTTTATTCTCCACCTTCGCTCCTCCGCCACCCTCTCGGCAATCGCCTCGCGGCGATTTCGAGGCACGGATCCGCGCGTAGTTGTTTTTAAAATCGTCCCTTTAGCGAATGCGCATACCCAGTCTGTTCCAAGTAGGCGTCGCCGATTTCTTTTCCTGTTCCATCCAGCACGCGGCAGGCGCCTTCCCAGTAGGTGATGCCGGTGCTGCGGGCCGTCCGTAATTCCTGATCCGGCAGAACCGGGACGAGTGTGAAGCGCTCGTTCCAGGCCTCGAAGGTGATGGGCTGGGGATAGCGCGCCTTGGAAGCGGGACTTGTCCACGCGCCTTGTTCGCTGATTTTGAACTCCTTGGTGCTGCGTGTGATCTGGCCCTTCGCATTCACCTCGGTGATGACCGAGAAAGGGTCCTGGCTGCCGTCGCTTTTCCTCATGCGGTAGGCCATGAGGCTGCGGCCGTCCCGAAGCTGGATGCCGGCCCAATCCCAACCCACTTGCCCGGCGGCCAGTTGGTTGGAACTGAATTCGTGGTCCATCCAGGTAGTGCCGGAGACCCTTATGGGCGTTGCGTCTGGAAGCTTCAAGGTGCCGGATGAGGGCATGTGTGGAAACGTCAAATAGTGGCTGGCAGCGTCCGGATCAGCGCCCTTCCGGCTCACGCCATCTTCGCCAAAGATGACGGGCCGCGCAGGTGCCTGCATGTTCAAATCCAGCAGCGCGCCTTGAACGCTCAGGTGAAGGCGGATCGGGCCACTGCCGTCCTGTTCGGCCTTCCAGCTTTCATTGAAGACCGCCAGATGATCCTCTGCGGAGCCCGCCACCAGGCCGCCGCGGTTGAGCCGCTCGTTGACCAGAAACCGCTTGCCAGTTTCATCGGTCAGCGTTCCATGGGCGAGGAAAATCTGATCAGATCGCCATGCCGGTGAACCTTGGAGATCATGCTTCGAGGTAGCCTGCCGGAAGAACGTCAGTTGATACCCGAAGCGTCGCTTTCCATCAAAGGTCCACAGGTGTCCCGTGAAATACCACCACTCTGTGCGGAAGGCTGGATGGGATCCATGGTCCCGGGGAAAACTGAAACGATAGCCCGGCCTGGCAATGACGAAACCATCGGGTGTCTGGGTTGCGTCCTGGGCTGCCAGGGGAAGCACATTCGCCAGAATGCCAAGGCAGACTTGAAGGCAGTTCTTCATGCTCCTTCCTCCGCTTCGCGGTCCGCGTCGAGACGTGCCGCCCAGTGGGCCGCCGGCAGCATGGCCGCGGCTGCCGCCGCCAGCGAGAGGCTCAGCAACAATGCAAGGAATCCCCATGGCATGGAGAAGCGGAGCGTCCATCCAAACACCTGGGGGTTGAGCACGCGCACCAGGATTTGGGCGAGGATCAGGCCGATACCAATGCCCCCGAGCGTACCCGCTAACGCCACACCAAGGCCCTCACCCAGCAGCACGCGGGTTATTTCGCCGCTGCTCGCGCCCATCGCGCGGAGTGTCCAGATTTCGCTACGCCTTGCCATGGCCAAGCCTAGCAAAGCCTGGACGAGCCCGGCGATGGCTACCGCGAGGCCGATGACCTCCAGAGCGTAGGTGATGGCGAAGGTCTGCTGGAAGATGGCGGAGACTTGGGTTCTGAGGTCGGCATTGGACCGCACCTGCAGGCCCGGATAGGCCTGGGCCAAAGCTTTCGCCACGCTGGCGCGATCCTGGCCCGGCTTCAAGTACAGCGCCACGCTTGCGCAGCGGTCATCGTGGAACCAAGCATGAAAGACCGGCCGGTCCACAATGAGGCTGCCGCGCTCGTTGCCGTAGTCAGCGTAGATGGCGCGGATGGTGAGACGGCGCGGACCCGCTGCGGTCGGGATGTCCAAGCCTTCACCTACGTGGATTCCAAAGCGCCGCGAAAAGGTTTCTGAAGCCAGCGCGCCGGGATTGGCAGTGCCATCCTGATGCGCCTTGAGCAGGATGGCCGAGGGTGGTTCGTCGGAAATGATGGCCAGGTTTCCATGGGCGGCCAGTATCGCGAAATCTCCCGCGCCGAGAAAGGTCTCCTGGCTGCGCAGATGAAGAGGCATCAGCTGAAAGCGATCCGCAGCCAAAACTGCTGGCTCCCTGGCGAGCTCATCAACGACAGACCCCGCCAGGCGATGCTGGCTTGCGGCACCGGCCGAGCCGAGCGGCGCCAGGTAAAGGTCCGCGCGCAGATTCCCGCTTATCCAGGTCTGCACCGTGCTTTCGAAACTGCGCACCATCACGCCCATGCCCGTGGCCATTCCCACCGCCACCGCCAGCGCGGCCGCCGCAAAGCCATGCCGCCCGGTGGGACGGCGCAAAGGCCGCAATGCGAGACGGGCATTCCAATCCGACGCCGCGACACCAGGCATTCCCAATAACGGCAGCAAGCCGACAGAGGCGAGGCTGCCGCCCAACAGCACCAGGACCGATGCGGCATAGACATGCCACGCTACGCCCGGTGGAAGGGTGGGCAGAAAGGCCAAGGAGGCCCCGGCCGAGGCCATCGCGAGACCCGCCAACGTGAAGAAAACCCACTTTGTGGGCCGGGTTTCGCTACCTCGTGCCAGCAGTTGGACCGGGGGCGTGCGGGCAGCGCGGGAGGCGGGAATCCAGGCGGCTGCCAAGCACACCAGGAAGCCGAGGCCGCCCGCCAGCACGGCTTCACTGGGTTCAAGATTCGCATGGGAGGCCGAGGATGCGCCGTATAGCGCAGCCACCGTCCGTGACACGCCGCGCACTGAAGCCTGGGCCAGGAGCCAGCCCAAGAATACACCCGCCACGCTTCCCATCCCACCCAGCAAGGCGGCTTCGGCCAACACGAAACGCAATACCTGTGAGGGCTCGCAGCCTAGGGCTTGCAGCGTTGCCCAAGTTTCGCGGCGGCGATTCACGGTGGCATCGAAGGCCTGGAATAGCAGGTATGCACCGACAGCCAGGGCGATGAGCGAGAGGATCGTCAGATTGAACCGGAAGGCCGCGGTCATGGTCTTGCCACTGGACGCGCGTTGCTCGGGCGCTTCCATCACCCAACCTTGCGGTAGCAACCCACGCAGTTCCGAATCCAACTTCTGTGGTGATCCACCTTCGTGAACACCCAGTTCCAGGCGGTCCAATTGACCGGGCCTTTGCAGCAACGCTTGAGCCGCAGGTAGATCCATCACTAGCAGATTCCGCTGCAGCGCTGGGTGATCGGGCGCATCCATCAGAATGCCCGCCACGCGAAGCTCCACCGGGCGGCCATTCACGAATCCACGCAGTGTTGAACCTGGAATGATCCGTTCAGCTTTCGCGAACGCCGCGCTGACCATCACTGCGCGCGGGTCCTGGATGCTTTCAAAAAAATGCGCCTGAAGATAGGGATTGAGGTCATGGCCTTCTGTCAACGGCGCATTCAGGCTGAAGGTATTGCCGATGCCGACCAGATCCGTTCCGATGATCTGGAAGGATTCGAAAGGCTTCACCTTGGAGAAGCTGCCCTCGATGATGGGACGGATCCATGCTGAATCCCGGAGCGTGCTGAGGCGCGGCAATAGTGACTCATCAAGCGGCCCCGCTTCGGCCCGCACTACCGCGTCGGACCCTTGGCTCACTCCATTCGCGAAGCCCTCGAAGCTGGCCACGGCGGAGCGGTTCGCAAGGCGGATGGACAGGAACACAGCGACACCCAAGGCTACCGAAAGAATCGCGAGCAGGGCTCGTCCGCGCTCCTTCCACAGAGCCCGCAAGACCAGCCGTTGGGCAAGCTGGCTGATCACGATGGACCTTCGAGGATGCGTCCATCCACCATGCGCAGTACGCGATCGCAGATTCCCACGGCGGATTCCGCATGCGTGACCATCACCAAAGCGGTGTGTTCTTTTTCCGTGAGGTCCTTCAACATGGCCAGCACGGTTTCTCCCGCCGCCTTGTCCAGGTTGCCCGTTGGCTCGTCCGCCAACAGCACCAATGGTTTGGCGGCCAGTGCGCGGGCCACGGCGATCCGCTGCATCTCACCGCCGGAAAGCTCCGAAGGCCATGCTTCCGCACGGCTTTCCAGGCCCACCGCATGAATCAGCTCGTCCACCCGCACGCGGATGGAAGCGGCGTCCCAACTGAGCAATTGCAGCGGGAGTTCCACGTTTTCACGGCTGTTCAACGTCGGAATGAGATGGAAGAACTGGAAGATCGTGCCCAGCTTTTCGCGCCGGATCTGAGCTAGGCGCTTGGGCGTGGCGTTGCCTAGGTCCTCGCCGTCGAGGCGGACCAGGCCTTCATCGGCGCGGTCCAAACCGCCAAGCAGATTCAAGAGCGTGGTCTTGCCGCAACCCGAAGGTCCCAGCAGGGCGACGCGTTCACCAGCTGCGACATCAAGGCTGATGCCCTGCAATACGGTCGTAGAGCCAAAGCGCCGGACGATAGCTCGACCTTCAAGTACCGCCACGGTCCCCTCCAAAGGAAAAGTTACCGCAATGGAGTCCCTGGCAGTCGCTCTGTCGAGGTCAACCCGCGGCTCCTGGATCGGTCTCATCCGAGGCATGGGGAGGATCGACACCGCGCCACCCCAGGCTCCAGGCCAGATTCAAGAGAAAGGCCGCCAGGATGTAGACAATAAAAAATCCGATGAAGAAGTACTGTCGGAAATAGATCATCAAACAGAGGATCCCCACGAAGGCCACCTTGATCCCCATGGCAGCGCGGGGGCTTTGGGATTTTTTCTTGAAACTCGGGAAGCGCAAGGTGGAGACCATCAGCAGGCCCACAAGGAACAGCTCAGCGGCGAAATAATAGGCATGCCTGGCCAGCACGGGCTGGCCCGGCCAGCACAGGATCACCGAGGCGACACAGGCCGCACCGGCGGGAATTGGCATCCCCACGAAAAAGCGCGAGTCCACGATGCTCACCTGCACGTTGAAGCGCGCCAACCGCAGGGCTCCACAGGCCACGAAGAAGAAACAGGCCGCCCATCCCAGTGCCCGCAACTGGGAATCGCCGATTCCCAAGGTGAAGAAGGCATAGCGGTAGGCCAGGATCGCGGGTGCCATGCCGAAGCTCACCATGTCCGCCAGGCTGTCCAACTGCACGCCGAACTCGGTGCTGGTGCCCGTGGCGCGGGCCACGCGGCCATCCAGGCCATCGAAGACGCCCGCAGCCACCAACAGCCCCGCCGCCCACATGAAGTAGCGTTCGGGGTTGTCCCCGGCGGCGTTGATGGACATCACCACGGAGGAGAAACCGCACAGGATGGAAATGAGCGTGATGCTCGATGGCAGCGCGAATTTCGATCGCTGCATGGCGCGCTTGCGCATGTCTCGGCGGTGCTCGCGGCGTTCTTCGGGGGAGAGTCTGGATTTCATCGCCTTCCAGTGTTCCACAAAATCGGCAGGAGGGCCGGGTCTGAATCATCGATAGACTAGTAGGTTTGGAGGCCATGGATTTGAAACACATTGTGGTCATTGGCGGAGGCCATGCAGGCATCGAGGCGGCCCATATCGCCGCCCGTATGGGCATGGCCACCACGCTGCTCACCATGAACCTTGACCAGATCGGCCAGATGAGCTGCAATCCGAGCATAGGCGGCGTGGGGAAGGGCCACATGGTGCGTGAATTGGACGCGCTGGGCGGGGCCATGGGACGCCTTATCGACGCGACGGGGATTCATTTTCGCATTTTGAATGAGAGCCGCGGCGTGGCGGTGCGGGGACCCCGGGCCCAGGCGGACAAGGTGAAGTATCGAATCGCAGCCCGCAAGCACCTGGAGCATTCGCTGAATCTCAGACTGCGCCAAGGGATCGCATCGGCTTTCCGGTGGGACCATGGCACCCGTGGTTTCCAAGGCGTGGAACTACTGGACGGGACATTCCTTTCCTGTGACGCGGTCGTTCTGACCTCAGGCACTTTTCTCAACGGCCAGATCCTCATCGGCGAAAAACGCATGGCCGCCGGTCGCGCGGGGGAACCGCCCAGCACGCATCTATCGGAGCAACTGAAGTCCTTGGGTTTGAACTGTCGCCGCCTGAAGACCGGAACCAGTCCTCGATTGGCGAAGGACAGCATCGATTTCACACGGCTCGAAGTCCAGCGCGGCGATGATCCACCACGCCCCTTCAGCTTCTTCACGGATGTTTCAAAAGGTGGCATTCCTCAAACCCAGGTGCCCTGCCACATCGTGCACACCACCCCCGAAACCGAAGCAGTGGTTCGCGAAAACCTACACCGCTCGGCGATGTATGGCGGGCATATCGAAGGAGTTGGTCCGCGCTACTGCCCCAGCATCGAGGACAAATTCGTTAAGTTCCCCGACAAGGCGCGGCACCAGATATTCGTGGAGCCAGAGAGCTTGGAGACAGAGGAAATCTACCTTTCGGGGCTGTCCACATCCATGCCACCTGATGTACAGCAGCGCATGGTTCAAAGCCTCCCGGGATTCGAGAAGGCCGAAATCATACGTCCCGGCTACGCCATCGAGTACGACAGTTTTGATCCGCTGCAACTGCATCGAGACCTTTCCGTGGAAGGTTTGGAGGGAGTCTGGTTCGCGGGCCAGATCAACGGCACCACCGGTTATGAAGAAGCGGCAGGGCAGGGCATCATGGCCGGCATCAACGCCGTGCGCTGGCTACGGGACCTAGAACCCATCATCCTCCGCCGCGACCAGGCCTACATCGGCGTGATGATCGATGATCTTTGCACCAAGGGTACCGACGAGCCCTATCGCATGCTCACTGCCCGCGCGGAGCACCGTCTGGCCTTGGGATGTGATCTCGCCGATGCCCGACTGCTGGTTGTTTCAAAGACCATTGGCACTCTCGCAGGCAATGAAATCGCGGTAATTGAATCCAAGCTTTCGCGCAGGGATAACCTGCGCCAGCAATGCGAACAGACCTGGGTCACCCAGACTTCGCAGTTCGGCCCCATCGCTGCGGACGCAGGCTTGAACCTGAACGCGGGAATGAATCTGCGGGATCTGTTCAAGCGGCAGAATCTCACGAATGAACACGTGGATGCCTCACTGGCGCTGCTTCCCGGATTCGGAGAACCCCAACGGGGATGGGATCAAACCTGGGAGAGGGACCTGCTGCTTTTCGAAGCGCGTTACGACGGCTACCGTGAACGCGAAGCCCGCCTGCTACACCATCATCGGGACTGGGATGGCGTGAACATTCCGCATGATCTGCCCATCGAGACCTTGCTGAGTTTCAGTAATGAAGTACGGGAGAAATTCAAGAAGCATCGTCCGGAGACGCTGGGCCAGGCCGCACGGATCCCAGGCATCACACCTGCGGCCGTGACCCTGTTGCACCTGCTGATCGAGAAAAGGCGCAGCGCCTAAGAGCGTGTTTTATAATTCCCCCGCGCCGCGCTGGGAGCGCCGGGCGAGCCGGGCAGGTGTCAGTATGTCTTGCGTATCGGCGGAGCCAATACCAAGAAGGCAGCCGACCACGGCATATCGACCATACGCCACGGGAGGGTAACGCAGCCCCGCGAAGCCCGCCGCCCCAGCCCGGAGGGACGGGGCCAGCCGCGCGCACCGCGGCGTCACGGGCCTTGTGCGTATGATCTATACGCCGCTGCGGCCCCTTCCTTGCGCTGCATCGCGGCTGACCTCCGTCGCGGCACGGGGGAATTTTAAAACACGCTCTAAGCCGGGAATTCAATCCCCCACGACCTCTTTCAGGTACGCGCGGAAATCATCCTTAAGATCCTCGCGTTTCAGGGCGAACTCCACGTTGGCTTTCAGGTAGTCCAGCTTGTTGCCCGTATCATATCGCTTTGCGGGAATCCGGGCAGCCACGAGCTGTCCTTCGTCAGCCAATTTCTTCAAGGCATCCGTGAGTTGATATTCACCGCCGACGCCTGGTTTCATGCCCGCAAGATGATCAAAAATCCGTGGAGTGAGCACGTAGCGGCCCACCACGGCGTAGCGGCTCGGGGCTTCGGCGATTTCGGGTTTTTCAACAATATTCGTGACGGACCATGGCTCCTCAGAGTGCTCAGGGGCGTTGATGATGCCATAGCGGGAAACGTGCTCCAGTGGGACTTCCTGCACTCCGACCACGCTTTTTCCCGTGGATTCAAAAGCCCGGATGAGCGCTTCTAGCGCGGGGCTATCATCGTCGAAAACATCATCTCCCAGCAGCAGCGCGAAGGGCTCGGATCCCACGGCGTGCCGTGCGCAGAGCACCGCATGCCCAAGGCCCAGGGGCTCGCCTTGCCGGACGAAAGTGAACTGGCCAAGGCCGGTAATGGCCCTTACCTGCTCAAGATCGCCGGTCTTGCCCCGTCTCAGCAGCATGTCCTCCAACTCATAGGCAACGTCGAAATGGTTCTCGATGGCCTGCTTGCCGCGACCGGTAACGAGCACAAGGTTTTCCACGCCTGCGCGGATGGCCTCCTCCACGACGTACTGGATCACGGGCTTGTCCACCAAGGGCAGCATTTCCTTGGGCTGGGCCTTGGTTGCGGGCAGGAAGCGGGTGCCAAGTCCTGCGACAGGGATGACGGCTTTGCGAATTACGCTCATGACTCCATCATCGCATTCTTGTTTTTGGACACGTTGATGAAAACCAGCTCAGATCGTTGAAAAAATTGGGTTTCCGACTTTGACCAGGGACCCCATCTGGAACACCGGTGCGGCTTCAGCAAATTTTCCACTTGCAACGGAATTCCCAGGTGGTACTCTAATTTTCCTGCCGCGATCGAGGTTGCGGATAGGGAAGGGGCGAGATATGCCCGCAAGCCCGTGTTTTTGGGTTATGGGTGGCGTGTCGAGACTTCCGAGGCATCTT
>JANXQX010000020.1 GCA_025353305.1 Holophagaceae bacterium | reverse complement strand
CAGGTCGAAGGGGACCAGCTGCCCCAGGTGCTGGAAGGCCCGCTGGACAAGGGCCTCGGGATCATCGCCCAGGGTCAGGAGGTCACCGACTTCTTCCACGATCCGGGCGCCGGTGAGCGCGGCTTCAAGGGGATCTTTCGAAATGGGCAGAGACATGGAGCCCTCCAGTTATATTCTCGGTATTTCGAGACTTAATTCAACCGTCCATCGCGAATATTCAGGGTTCCATGGTTAGGGTCCGGCCGAAAAGCCAATGTTTCCCGCGATTCCCGTGATTGGCACGGGAGTGGCTTCAGGAAGCTGACCGCAATCAGCGGAAGATCAGAAAGGAATCCCATGAGCTTTCCAGAATCCATCACCCACCAGAATCTGAAGGCCGCCTTCGCAGGCGAGAGCCAGGCCAACCGCAGGTATACGTGGATGGCCGGTGTGGCGGAGAAGGAAGGTTTAGGCGAAGTGGCTGAACTCTTCCGCCACAGCGCCGACGGCGAAACCGGGCACGCGCTCAAGCACTTGATGTTCCTGGCGGAAAGGGCAGGGGACCCCGCCACGGGCATGGCGCTGGGTGATACAAAGACCAATCTGGCTTCCGCCGTAGCAGGCGAGACCTACGAATACACAGACATGTACCCTGATTTTGCCCGCAAGGCCCGGGAAGAGGGCTACACCGACATTGCCGCGTGGTTCGAGACCTTGGCCAAAGTGGAACGCTTCCATGCGGGCCGCTTCCAGGATGCGCTGGCCAGGCTGGAACAGGGCGCGGTGGCACCGTGACCCCCGTTTTCGACGCGGCCGTCGAACGCGCCCGTTTTATCGCGCGCCAGCCAATGTTGGCGCGCGCGTGGGACCTCCGCCTGGAACTGGCTCCGGGTGTCGTCTTCCAACCGGAGACAGTAGAATCCGTCGAGGATCAGGTGGTGGAAACGCTATGGGCCGAGGGCAAGACCCTGGAATCCGTCGATGCAGCCGAAGCCGCCGAAGTACGCGCATCTTTCACTGTGCTCACGCCCCGCCGTGAATCTTGCGGAGTGTCCATCGCCGCCAGCCTTCTGCTCGGGTTTCCGGCGGAGGAGAGGGACCAGATGCTGGGCCGCCTCCAGGAATTTCCCGGGCAATTACAGCTGGAGCTGAGGTCTGGAACTCGAGTGGTGCCTGAGGTGGACCGTGGCGCCGCGGGTCCGGGGGACCGCCTGCCGGCGGTGCTGGCATTGCGCTACTTCGTGCCCGAAGGCGACGCACCAGTGGCGCTGGTCTCCGCCCATGACACTCTGGGTGGCCGTTTCAAGCTGAAGCATTCCTGGACTGGATGGATCCCTGATTCGTCCGCTTTCAAACCCCGTTAAAATACCACTGCATTTCCAAGGAGTCCCAATGAGCCAAAGCCTCATTCATCACCTCAACGCCCAACTGGCCAGCGCCTGGATCATCGGCTTCAACGCGAAGCGGTATCACTGGATGGTTTCGGGCCCCCATTTCCGCGATTACCATCTGCGCTTCGACGACCTGCATGGGGCGGTGGAAGGGACCATCGACGAGTTGGGCGAACGCATCCGCATGCTTGGTGGCACCCCCATCCACTCGCCTTCGCATATGGAGGCCCAGAGCGCTGTCAAGGTCAGCGATCCAAAGAAGAAACTGGATCCCAAGGCCATGCTCGCCGAGGCACTTGCCGCCGAGGGTAAAGTCATCGATCTCATGCACATAGGCATCGAGCTGGCGTCCAAGGAGAACGATCCGGGCACCGCTGACCTTCTGACGCGGTTCGTCCAGGTCCACCAGAAGGAAGCCTGGTTCCTGCGCGAGATGCTGGCTTGACCGACTGGACGTCTACCTGGCGCCAGGCCCGCGTGGCTGGAAACCGCGAGGTGGGCCGGGGCAGCCGAATGCTGGCTCTGCAGCTGGAGGATGGGCACCCCTTCCCCTACGAACCGGGCCACGTGGTCAGCCTGCGTGTCATCAAGGCCGACGGCAGCTATCTCCGCCACCCGTATACGGTTTCGATGGTCCACCCCGAAGTCAGGGTGATGGAGCTGCTCTTCCGCGTCATCCCCGGGGGACGGCTCACGCCCACCCTGGCAGCCCTGAAAGAAGGGGGAGTTGAGATCAGCGGCCTGCATCATCAACCAATTTTCGATGAAATATCGTCGAATATAAATGAAATCATCGGAATTTCGACGGGAACCGGCATCGGGCCCCTCTATGGGTTTGCGGCCCGGTCCCTGGCCCAGGGGTTCCAGCGGCCCATCCGCCTGTTCGCGGGTTACCGCGAAGAGGCCGATATCTGCCTGATCCCTGAATTGGAGGCCCTGGCGGACCGGTTTCCGAATTTCAGCTGGGCGCCCAGCCTCTCCCAGCCTGCCGGGACCTGGCGGGGCCTTCGCGGGCGCGTTACCGAGTCCGCACCGGCCCTCTTACCCAACCCGCTCTCCTGCCACTTCCACCTGGTGGGCAACAAGGCGATGCTCCAGGAGATGGAGGCGGCACTCGCACTCATCGGCGTGCCGGATTCCCAGGTGACCGATGAAGCATTCTTCAACTGGGGTGCGGAGGCCGATGGGCAGGTGGTCCAGGCCATCGCGGAGCGGTTCCGCATTTGAAGGAAGACGGTTTTTCCCTACACTGTTGTACCGCGCCCCCGCGCATTCATCCGTATCCGGCGCACCCGCGCTTTTTCAGGAGATTTCCATGGCCTACACCGCCAAGAACTATGACCACCTAAAGGGAGGCGCCGTGAAGGGCCTTTCAGACGCCCAGCTCGATCAGCATTTCACGCTCTACAAGGGCTACATCGGCAAGCTCAACGAGATCGAGGAAAAGCTCGCCAGCGCCGACAACACCAAGCCCAACTACTCCTTCAACGAGTACACGGAATTGAAACGCCGCGAGGCCGTGGCCTTCAACGGCTCCTTCCTGCACGAACTCTACTTCGAGAACCTGGGCGCCGACGGCACCATCAGCGCCGGACTTCAGACAGCCCTGGATGCCTTCGGCGGCAAGGACAAGGTCATCGCCGATCTGAAGGCCTGCGCCATGAGCGGTCCCGGCTGGGCCCTGCTGACCCGCAACCGCCGCGACGGCAAACTGCATACCTATTTCATCGCCGAGCACCACTTGGGCCTGCCCATCGAGCAGGATCTGCTGGTGGTGCTGGATAGCTGGGAACATGCGTTCATGGTTGACTACGGTATCGCGAGAGCGAAGTACCTGGATGCGTTTGTCGAAAACATCAAGTGGAGTGAGGTCTCGAAACGATTCGGCGCCTGAGTCCGTCCCACGCATGTTCGAGGATGGCCCCCAAAACGGGGGCCGTCTTCTTTCCAGGGTTCACATGCTCCCGCCTATCGCGCGCATGCGCGCTCCCAATCGCTTGTCCCTTCGGGCCTGCGCTCTTGGAGGCGGGCCCCTCATGGTCGATTACGGCATCGCCCGCGCGAAGTATCTGGATGCGTTCGTCGAGGCCGTCAAGTGGAGCGAGGTCTTCAACTCTTCGACTCTTCAACTCATCGACTCGCCCTTCAGTTTCTACCTCGCCCCATCCACCTGGCCAGCCAGCCACCTCAGCCCCGGAAAAGGATCAGGCCCAGCGCGCCAGCGCTGAGGACGAGCAGGGGTTCGGGAACCTTGGTGCGCCAGATGAGAGCGAGGGTCGCCAGTGCAATCAAAGCGGTTGGAAAATCGCGGATCGCGCCGCGCCCCAGCACGATCACAGATCCGGCGATGGCGCCCACGGCGGCGGCGGTCACGCCCTGGACCAGCGCCTTGAGGCCAGGGTTCTGACCGTACCTTCGAAACAGCGGCGCGGCCAGGATGACCATGAGATAGACCGGCAGGAACACGCCGAGGGCAGCTGCGCAGGCGCCGAGGGGGCCTGCCACCAGGTGGCCGATAAAGGCTACGGTGATCACCACGGGGCCAGGGGTGATCATGGCCACGGCCACGGCATCCAGGAACTGCCGGTTGGTGAGCCAATGCATCTCGTCCACGACTCCGCCCCGCAGGAAGGGAATGATGGCGAGCCCACTGCCAAACACGAAGAGGCCCGCCTTTGCGAAGAACCAGAGGATGCTGCCGAGGGTGGCGGTGCTTGCGGCGCCATGGATTCCCGTGAGCAGCCAGACCGGCCCCCAACCTGGTGCCACGATTTTGGACTGCCATGGCCGCGTTCGCACGACCCAGGTGAGCAGTCCCGCACCGACGACGAGCAGCACCCACTCCTTGCCGGTGCTCGCCGTGGTAATGGCAAGCGCCAGGAAGATGCCCCAGGCCAGCGCGTCCCGCTTGAGGGTCGCTTTGGCCAGTTTGAAGGCCGAGCGGGTGATGATGCCGATGACAGCCGCGCCGATGCCGTAAAACGCCGCCTGCATCCAGCGTAGGCCCCCGTACTTCACATAGAGCGCCGCGAGCCCCAGCACCATCAGGAATGAGGGCACGATGAAGACCGCTCCCACCAGAGTGGCGCCCAACACTCCGGCGCGGACGAAGCCCAGGTAGATGGCCAGCTGGGCCGCCAGCGGACCCGGCGCGAGCTGCGCAAAGGTGAGGGCCTCCTGGTAGTCGGCCTCGCTCACCCAGCCGCGGGCTTCCACGAGATCGCGCTGCATGGCGCCGGCCAGGGCGATGGGGCCGCCGAAGCCGATGGTGCCCAGCCTGAGGAAGTAGAGGACGAAGGGCCGCAGGGATGGCGCGGTCCGGGAGCCGCTCATGCCGGGTTCCGTTTCATGCCTTCCAGGAAGGCGTCGAGCACCACGGAACCCGACTCCAGGCGGGCCTGGTCCTTGGCGTGCAGGAGGGCCACGCCCTGGATGGCTCGCGCGAATCCATCGGTCTCGGGGCGCTTGAATTTGTGGTCCTTGAGGTCCACATCGTGGATCAATTCCGCCAGCGCCTGGAGGCCGGGGGCTTGCAGGCCCAGGCGAGAAAGAAAAGTCTCAAAGCTGCACCCGTCGCCTTCATGGGTGAACTCACCCTCGAACATGTCGAAGCGCTGCTCGCCGCGGCGGTGCTTGTAGGTCTTGGCGTCCACAAAGCGGAGCCGGGCTGACCGGTCGATGAAGCGGTGGATGAGCCAGGCGCAGGCGATGCGATCCACATGGATCTCTTTCCGCGTGACCCAGGTACGGCCCTGGAGATCCCGGAGGTGGAGCCGCGCCGCTTCTGCCCTGGAGACGGCCGCGGGCATAAGCCGGGCTTCCAACGTGGACAGGGATTCCTCCACCGGCGCGCGCCCCGGAGCCTCGAAGAAATCCAGTTCCTGGATCTCGGCCAGCCGCTTCCGGAACCGGATCAGGTGGCCCTCGGCTTCCGCGCGGTAACCTTCCTCCAGGGCGTTCGGCAGGGTCTCAAGATGGGCTCGGACTTCCTGGCTGAGCTTCCCGTAGTCCTCGTCCCGCACGGTCCTGAAGAGCTGCCTCACCTCCTCATCCGAAAGGCCTTCGACGAACTCGGCCTGGACCACCGAGGCTTCACCGCCTCCCCCCTGGATCTGGCGCAGCATCCACTGGAAGTCCTCCAGGGATTCCTCGCTCGCTGGAAGCACGTAGATCGAGTTCTTGAGGGCCACGGCGCCGAGGACCTGGAGCTGGCGCCACGTCTTTACCCGGAAGTAGGCGGGTTTGGGTGGAAGTTGGTGGATGAGTAGCAGCCATCTGGAAGAGGGGTCGCTCATCAGAACTCCATGTAGATGAATCAATAATAGATACAAATGTATCTTGAACCAGACGAAAATGAGGCTACCTTTAGCATCAGCCATCCGAACAGGGGAGGATTCCATGACAGTGACGCGACGAAAGGCCCTGGAGCTGTTGGTGGGGAGCGGCGCTGCGGCAGCAACCACGGCTTTGATGGGAAGGAACCTGTTGCCACTGAAGGTAGCGGAGATGCCCCAAGGCCCCACTCCTCCCGCCTTCGCGCCCAAACCCCTGCCCTTTGACCCCACGAAGTTGAAGGGCATCTCCGAGAAACTCATCGTCTCCCACCACGACAACAACTACGCGGGAGCCGTGAAGAACCTGAACGGTGTTCGCGCCGAGTTGGCCAAGACCACCAAGGACACAGCAGGTTTCCTGGTTGGAGGACTCCGCGCCAAAGAGCTGGTCTACGCCAACTCCATGACTCTCCATGAGGCCTACTTCGGCAACCTGGGCGGCGACGGCAAGGCCGAGGGCCCCATCGCGAAGGCACTTGCCTCCACCTGGGGTTCCCTGGGGGGCTGGGAGCAGGCCATGAAGGCCCTGGGCGCGAGCCTGGGGGGTGGCAGCGGATGGGCCATCCTTGATCTCCACCTGCCTAGCGCCGAGCTGCGCCTCTCCTGGTCCGGCGACCATAGCCAGACCCTCGCTTCAGGCATGCCGATGCTCGTGATGGACATGTACGAGCACGCCTACCAGATGGACTACGGCGCGGCGGCGGCCAGGTACATCGACGCCTTCTTCCAGAACGTGAACTGGGACCAGATGAACCATCGCTTCGAGCGCGGCCAGAAGGCCCTCTCGGCTTTCAAGGCCTAGCGCCCCTTTCCCCGCCATGGCACTCCTGCTGGAGATCACAGCCCTGACTGTCCGCATGGGCCAAGCGACGATTCTTGAGGATGTGGCCTTTCAGGTTCATGCCGGAGAGTTGCTGGGGTTGATCGGACCGAACGGCGCGGGCAAGACCACCCTTCTCGAAGCGGTGGCGGGCTTCATTCCGATTCAGCATGGGCGCGGAAACTGGAAGGGACAGGAGCTTCCCCACCACCGATGGGGCGAACATATCTTCTACATGCCCGACGGCATCACGCCCTTCGCAGATCATCGTGTCACGGAGGTCCTGGAGGCCTTTCGGCTCTTCTCGGACCGGAATCCGAGTGAAGCCGAATCGCTGGTGGAGTCCCTGAATCTCGATGCGGCTTTGGCCAAGCGGGTGGGCGAACTCTCCAAAGGCAATCGCAAGCGCCTGATGTTGGCGATTGCCTTCCTGAGCCGCCGGGAACTTCTGCTCTTGGATGAGCCCTTCGATGGCCTGGACCTCCACCAGACCCTGGCCGCCATCGATCTCCTGCGCGCCCTGCGGTCGGAGGGCCGCACCTTCCTGTTCTCCATTCATGAGCTGCGCCATGCCGAACGCCTGTGCGAACGCTTCCTGCTGCTGAATGCCGGACGCCTGGTCGCCACAGGGACGCTGCCGGAGTTGTTGGCCCAAAGTGGAACCCAGGATGGATTGGAAGGAGTGTTCCTTGCGCTCCACTAAGGCAATGCCGATCAGGGGGGACCGCCCGCTTCGCTCTGCGTCCCCCCCGAACCCCCCGCGCACCGGCCAGGCCAAGCCCGTCCGATACGCCTTCATCGCCCTCCTCCGCCTGGAGGCGCGGCAGCTCCTGTTGGGCCGCGCCTGGATCTGCCTCGCGATCATCTTGAGCCTGCTGGTGGGTTCCGGCTTCCGGCAGGCGCTGAGCCTCTATGCTGATGCCAGTCGCTCCGCGCTTGGAGCCGGGGACCTGGCCCAGGGTCTCAATCCCTTCGATGGAATCCTGGTGCCCACCTTCGGCGCCCTCTACCTGGTGGCCACGCTTCTGTTGCCCTTCGTCGCCCTTCGGCAGATCGGCCTCGATCAGGAAGACGGCGCCTGGAAGCTGTTTCTCAGAAGTGGTTTCAACCTGTCCAGGATTTTGTTGGCCAAGGGGAGCGTGTTGTCCCTCTTCTGGTTCGCGATGATGGGCATACCACTCGTGGCCGTAGGTTTGTGGAAGCTCATGGGGGGACACATCCACGGCGCCGAACTGGCGGGTCTGCTTCTGGGCCACGCTCTCTATGGCCTGGCAGTGCTGGCGGTCGCTTGCGTGGCCGCGGGCCTGGCCAGGAACAGCGCCACCGCAGCTCTGCTGACCCTGGCGGCAACGCTTGGGTCCTGGGTGCTCGATTTCAGCACGGCAATGGGCCAGACCTGGATGCAGCGCCTCGGGTCCCTTTCCCTGACCAATGCTCTCCGCCCCTTCGAGCGCGGTTTGGTGGAGACCGGACACCTGGGGTCCTGGCTGTTGGGACTCGGAACATTGTTGGCGATGGCGATCCTTCTGCTCCAACCCGGACGCTCATGGTTACGCCGTGTATTTCCCTGCGCGGCCCTGGTGGCCGGAGGTGTCCCACTCCTGTTCGTCGTCTCGCATCTCAGGGGCCACCGGGACCTCACCGCGGATCTTCGCCACTCCTTTCCTCCAGGGGTCGAGCGGGCCTTGGGTGCCTTGCGGGACCCCCTGCTGATCGAAGTCCAGCTCGATCCGGAGGACCCGCGTTGGATGGACCTCAACCGTCAGCTAGTCAGCAAGCTGCGCCGCATTGTGCCCAAGGTAGAAGTTCGCCTGGGAGAAGCCAGTCCGAGCCGCTTCGGCGGGGCCACGGGCGAGCACTATGGCGAAGTCATCTACACCTACCAGGGCCGCCAGGATATGAGCCGTTCCACGAGCCCCGAGGAGGTACTCCAGGTGTTATGGGGCCTAAGCCACACACCGCCGCCACCTGAAGAACCCGAGGCCGCCTATCCGGGCTATCCGATGGTTGCCCGCGATCGCTGGAGCCGCCTTGCATTTCTGTTTCTGATTCCCCTGGTCCTGCTCCTGTTCTGGCTATGGCAGTGGCTGCGTGTCCCTCGATTCCATTTTCAAAGGAGATCCTCATGAACCTGCGCCCGTTTGCATCGACCTTGATTCTTGCTCTCGTGGCTTTCACGAGCCCTTCGCTGCGCGCACAGTCCACTGCACTCACCTTGGACTTCTCCAATGAGACTCCAGGTGCCGAACCTAAGACAATGCTTCCGATGGTCGGCTTCTGGACCATCGCCAAAGACGGCCAGAATCTGGTTCTGAAGGTGGATGGAGGCAAGTGGCAGGAGGGGCAAAGCGGCTCGAACCTGGCCGACAAAGCGCGGTCCATCTATGGCGAGCGCTACGCGGAGTTCCTCGATAGCGTGAAGGCCTTCGCCTACTTCCCCTACGTCGTGGCCAAAGGCGTCGATTCCTTCGGGAGCGGCGAGATCACGGTGCGGTTCAAGGCCCTGGCGGGCCGCGTCGACCAGGGTGCAGGGATTCTGTTCAACCTGAAACCCAATGGCGACTATCTGTCGCTCCGCGCGAACGCGCTGGAAAACAACCTCGTGCTTTGGAAGGTGGTGAACGGCAAGCGCTCCATGGTGAAGTGGATCAGAAACACGCCGACCACCACCCAGCAGTGGCACGATCTGAAGCTGGTGGCCCAGGGGCAGAAGATCGAGGGCTATCTCGACGGGAAGAAATACCTGGAGCACACCCTGGACCAACCGGTGTCAGGCAAGGTGGGCCTCTGGTCCAAGGCGGACAGTGTCGTGCTCTTCGATGATTTCAAGGTGGTTTCCTCTCCCTGAGGTTTCCATGCATTTCTTGATCTGGGGGATGTATGAAATGGGTAACCCGTGAACGCCCGAAGATCGACCGAATCGCCTGCCCGTGGCTGATCAAGCGCTTCATCGACCCCGTGGCAGAATTCCTCTATGTTCCCAAAGACCAAGTGCTGGCCACGGCCGAGCGTACAGGAGCGCTTCCCTACGACATTCCCAACGTGGAGCTGAGTCACGACGGCGAGAAATGCAGCTTTGACGCTTTCCTCAAGAAGTACGGACTTGGGGATCCTGCCCTTCAGTACCTTGCGGTCATCGTGCGAGGAGCCGATACGGACCGCCTTGAACTTGCGCCCCAGTGTCCCGGCCTGCTGGCCATCACCTTGGGACTCAGCGCCAACATCCCCGATGATCTCGCCATGCTCGAGACGGGGATGGTGATCTACGACGCGCTGTATACATGGTGCCGGAGCCTAGTTCAAGAGACCCATGGTTGGTATCCGGAGAAAATGTGAACCCACCATGCTTTTGTGCCCTTATTGGGGGCCAGCTTCTATTCAGAGGTTACACGCTCCCGCCGACTCCGCGCATGCGCGCTCCCGATCGCTTGTCCCTGCGGGCCTGCGCTCCGGGAGGCGGGCCGCTTGTGGAGAACATCAAGTGGAGCGAGAACTCCAATCGGTTTGGCGCCTGATCGCGGAGTTGAATAGTCGAGGAGTTGAAAAGTTGAAAGATGAATAGTTCGCAACCCTGTTGATCCTTGACTCTTCGACTTTCGACTTTTAACCCCTCGACTTCCCTTCAGTTCATTCATCGCCTTTGCGTTCGCCGGCTCATGTGCAGGATGGCCTTGAAGAAGGCCTCTATTTCATTTGCATCAAGGCCTGCGTCTGCGGCCCAGAGCCGCCGGGTTTTCAGCAATTCGGCTTCCCGCGCGGGGTCCTGCACGGGGGCCCCCAGGGCGCGCTTGGCTTCCCCGGCGCGGGCGCTGAGCTGGCTCCGGCGGCGCAAGGTTTCCACCAGTTCCTGGTCCAGCGCATCGATGACTTCACGGACTTCCCGCAGTGCAGGCGAGGCCGCGCCGAGATCCGGCAGATCCATGGCCGATGGCACGCTTTGATCCTGGGGCGATTCCAGGCGCTCGTGGATGCCCTGGAGCGCGGAAATCAGCCCTGCCCGGGCTTCGGCGGCGTAAGGGTTCTCATTCTGGATGGCAAGAAACAGATGCCCCGCATCCGCCCGAACGGTCTCGATGACCGCGGCCAGGGCGCGGAACGAGGCCGGCGCGAAGGGCGTCTCCTCCACACCCATGTCTAGCAATCCCTTGGCAAGGAAAAAGGCTGTGGCGTGGGTATGCGCCATCACGCGGTCATGGGCTTCGGGTGTGACTTCGATGACGCCGCTGCCCAGATTCTCAAACAGATCCCGCACGCGCCGGGCGGCTTCGGGATGGCGGGGGCTGGGGCAGAGGACCGTCTGGAGGGGATCCGCCCGCGCCAGGCTCAGCGGGCCGAAGAGAGGATGGGTGCCGACGTGGGGGATCTCATCGCCAAGAATCCGGTCCAGCACCGCGCAGGGAACGGTCTTCACGCTGCCCACGTCAATCACGGTATGCCGTGACTCCAAATGGGGCCGAACACCCAGGAGCACGGCCTCCGTTTGCGGAATGGGCACGGCCAGCACGATGATGTCAGCCCATTGGGCCAAGGTTACGGGGCTTTCCGCCCGCAGATCTTCGGGTACGGGAGCGGTTGGATCCCAGGCCTGCATCGGCATGCCGGCCTCACGGATGAGCCCCGCCAGTGCCGATCCAAAGCGGCCATATCCGATGATGCCGATACGCAAGGGGGATACCTCGATGATGGTTTCAAGCATTCTAATCCGTTTCCCGGAAACAGGACTTTCCTCGTAAGATGAGGGTTAATGGTTTTGGAGCCGCTGATGCCCCGTCTGTGCTTTGTCCTCGTCGCTTCCGTGGCCTTGTTCGCGCAGGCTCCAGCTCCCGTTTTGGAGAAGGGGAAACCTACCCGGGAAGGCGCGGAATACGTGGCCGCCGAGGCCACCACTCCAGCAGCAAAGATCATTGCGGAGATCCGGGATCACCAGCAGGCGGTGGCAAATCTCCAATATCTTTGCGATGAGATAGGACCCCGGCTGACGGGCTCGGAACGGCTGGTGAAGGCTCATGAATGGCTTGAAGGCCAGATGAAGTCCTACGGCTTGGTGAACGTCCACCGTGAGGCCTATGACTTCGGCCCCAGCTGGACCCGTGGTGTGGAAACGGCGCGCATCATCGGCCACAACGGCCTGAACCTTCAGGTGGCGCAGATGGCCTGGAGTCCGGCTACAAAGGGGCCGCTCAAAGGGGAAGTGATCCTGCTGGGCGGCAAGACCGTAGACGAGATGCTGGGCCTCATCGGGCACCTGAAGGGCAAGATCGTGCTGATGGGTTCCTTCCCCAAGTCCGAAGGGGACCCGAAAGGCCGCCGCGAAAAGATGATGAAGCTCTTCGGCGCTGTCCGGACTGAGGGCATCACCGCCTTTCTCATGGGCGCTGACAAGGAAGGGGGCTTCCTCACCATGACCGGGTCGCCCAAGGGCAGCCGTTTCCTGCCGAACGTTCCTGCGGCCTTCATGAACCAGGAGCACATGAACACCTTGAAACGGCTGCTGAAGAAGCATGGAAGCGTGGAGTTGGAGGTGAACCTTGGCGGCACCACCTCCGAGAAGCCCGTGCAGGCCTACAACTCCATCGGCGAAATCCGCGGTGCTGAGAAACCTGAAGAAGTCGTGATCCTTGGGGCCCATCTTGACAGCTGGGACCTGGGCACCGGCGCCACGGACAACGGCACCGGCAGCGTGGCGGTGGTGGAAGCCCTGCGCGCCATCCAGGCCTCTGGCGTGAAACCCAAGCGGACGATCCGGGTGGTGCTGTTCAGCGGGGAAGAGCAGGGGATCTTCGGTAGCAAAGCCTACGTCGCGGCCCACAAGCGCGAACTGGAAAACATCC
>JANXQX010000009.1 GCA_025353305.1 Holophagaceae bacterium | reverse complement strand
CATGAGGCTGCGCACCAGGATCATCGCGATCCTCATGCCTTTGCCGGGCGTGGCAGGTGGGATGGCTTCAGCGTTCATGGCGGGCTCCAGGGCTGGGGTGGAGATCTGTGAAGGAAGTCAGGGATTATCGTAAACGGGATTCGGAGCCGGGACGGTTGGTTTCCTTATGGTCATCAAAGCTAAGGAAGGTGTATCTGGGGACCGTCCACTCAATGAGGTTCGATATCCATAGAGCACTCCTGGAACAATGTCCGGTTTCATACCTTACAGCCCCCACAGCTCGCCGCGCGATGTCCACAGGATGGCCACTACCTCAACGTCACGCCCTATTTGTCTAGAAGTGCACATACTGAGCGGCAATAAGACCCGCTTCTTAGTTAACTTTTGGAGTCTAAAAGTTGGGGTCCTACCTTGAACGCGTGCTGGAGAATTTGTTCCCCAATCCGTTGAGCCATCAGTGGTGGAACGGCGTTTCCGATTTGACGGGCTCGCGACTCCAGGGACCCAGCGAAGTGGTAAGTGCGGGGAAAGGTCTGGAGACATGCGGCTTCACGAACACTCATAGCGCGGTCCTGGTCTGGATGACCAAATCGGCCATTGCTATAGCTGATGCATCTTGTGGTCAAACCACTAGCTGGGGAGTGCCAACGTAGCCGACCGTAGACATCTGAGTGACCCTGATGTCCTTTGTGGCATTTCAACCAAAGATGCTTTGGCCAATCTTGCCGACTACCGCCCTCAGGAGTGGCAGCAATACGCTGCAGGTTGATTGCTGACAAAATTGCGGCCCGATGATCAGGGTCTTCTGCATGCGTCTCACCGGCAGCGATTGCAGGAAGGTCGGAGATCCAATCCTGCACCGTCGAAAAATCTGGGATTGCTCGACCAGGGCCATGCGTTGGCTCTGGAAGTTGAATTGGACCGCGCCGACTGGCCAATAGAACTAAGCGTTCTCGGGTCTGTGGAACACCAAACCAAAGAGCAGGAAGTGCCATAGATGAGTAGTGATAGCCCAATTCGGACAACATTACGATAAACGCGATGAATGGCCCTTCTGACTTTGGAAGGCGCTGCATGCCTGGGACATTCTCAATAAAGACGTAGTCCGGAAGCCATGCTCTAACAAATCGACCAAACTCATTCAACAGCTTCGAGCGTGGGTCGTGCTTACCACGATTTCTATTCTGACGAGAGAATGGTTGGCATGGAGCACAACCACAAAAAAGCACGGGGTGTGCACGATCTACCAAGTGTTCTGAAATCACAGACACATCTAACGACTGAATGTCTGCCTGAATAAACGAGGCATTTGGAAAGTTCTTTTTGAACGTCGAGGCGGAGTCTGGATCATTATCCAAACCTAAGACTATTTCCATTCCTGCCTGGGCGAAACCACAGCTTGTTCCCCCACAACCAGAAAAGAAGTCGAATACCCGGGTAATCATGGATGAGATTCTACATTGTGCTGGTGACCTCGCGAATTTGCGAACGTTTGTAATGTTGCACTCAATGCAAGAAGATCAGGCTGGTCCTCAGGGATGCTCGCAAGGCGCCTCTTTTGAGTAGCAAAAATATCATCCGCAGTCAGGCGATCAAAGTCCGCGTAACCAAGTTCGCGCATGGCTAACTCCCGGAAACATTCCTTTGGGTTTGTACATGTGACCGCTCTGGATAATTCATTTTGAATCATTCGTGACCAGACAAATGCCTCTGGATAGCTATCAGGCAAGTAATCTACATGCGAACGGGCCCAACTAATGAATTGTCTGTGTGCGGTTATAAGTTGACTAGGGTTACCCCCTTCAGAGCTTCCATCAACGAGAAATTGAACAGCCCCCCCAGCAAAATCATCGATAATGCCCTGCAATGTATCGTTTTGATTGACTGGGATTGTGCCTGGATCAGGTAACGGGTTGCTCGGTCTCTGATCCCCATCTAGTAATACGATTGTATCGGCTCGTCCTTCCATAGCGAATACCGGGAAGTATTTTGTAGTAAGTGTTTGGGCACCACCTGGGACATGAACTACCTCGAAAGCGTTTGCGACTGCCTCACCTAGCGGGCGAATAGCGGTTCTGACCAATTCAGCACCAAGCCTGTCCTCAACCAGTACACGAATTCGCCCCGGAAGAGGTTCGCCCAAATGAAAAAACGCCTCCTCCGGCATGGTTGCAGGTTGCACAATAACCCGTCCAGTTGACTGGTCGAGGTGAAATGTTTTGATGGCATCCTTGGGAAGACCTCGAATTATGCTTGGCGAGTGTGTGCTTAAAACTACTTGATGCTTTTTTCGCTTGATTTGGTCAAGCAGGAAATCAATGAGCGCTTCTTGTGCCCCAGGGTGCAAAGACACTTCAGGTTCATCAAGTAAGATCAGAGATTTCTCAGCAGCACTAAAGACTTTTACAACCAACATAACAACTGCAAATTCACCACTTCCCGCAAAAGCTTCTGAATATGTAAGGTCACGGTGTTGAAGAATGACGCTATGACCTACTAAACCAAAGAATTTATGCCGAATATGTCTGATAGAGGTGTACTTCCGATTAAGGATGGATGCAATTGCCCGCCTCTCACTGTCGGAGAGCAATCTATTCTCAAGGATTCTTTCGTGCCCGTATTTCACTAGGCTAGTAAGATTCCCGTCTATCGCGCTACGCAAAAAACTCGAGCGTCTTCGGATAAAATCCTGTTTAGTACGGATCTTTAAGGTTTGGTATAGCTCACCGTGATAGAAATACTTGTCATAGGCGCTGATCTCACTGCGGAAATCGATGTAGATAACCTCTTTCTTAATATTCTCCCATCGAGTTTTGTGACGTCCAGGTGATTCATCTACGCCCTCTGGTAACGCAGGAATCGGTGCCATCCCATCTTTTAGGAGTGAGCGAGACGGCTCCCAGTAATCAGGTTTATCCTCCCTATGAATCCTCGTTTTGATGACTTCTACAACTTGGTTTGCATGTGAATTGAAATATCCATAGATGAATCGTGGGCGATCACCAGTATCAGCTATGGGGTCCACTTTGGTTGAGAACCAAAAGTTGCCTAGGTTGTTGTACCCGGGGACACCAAAAAGAGCTCTGAGCACAGAACTTTTATTTGTGCCATTTGGACCAACCAATGCAGTCAATGCATAAGTGAAGTCTATTCGCGCATTCGAGGTCAGATTTTTGTAGTGAGGGAATCGAATGTGGCAAATAAAAGGCTCAAATTGGCGCGCGGAATGCATTTGGCGAAGTTTTTCTTCAATGGTCATCTTGGACCCCATGGACTCCTCACCGACAAGTGGGAATGCTCGCCGATGCCAACTTCTATAACCCACCAAGCAACGATTAAGAGCTTACCAGACGCGTTAAAATTTGATTGGTCCCCTTAAATGACAGCAATATCAGCCTCTCGACCATTCCTAGCAATTTCTAAGTCCTACGACGCGTCTTGTGGCCTATCTCCATAAACACCAGTGAAAGTGTGGATGTATATTGTGGCTTGGACGGCAGCCCCAACAGTGGTCAGAGCAAGGACAATTGGAAGAACCCCAGGCATTAGATCTCACCGACGGGGCTATGCCCTAAACGAACTTCCCCCTTATCCGTTACCAATCCTGATGTTTCCCCTGCATTCCGGTGATCCCTTGCGCAGCGCCATGTCTGGTCGTGGCGGGCTGGCATCGACTTCGAGTTTTTTATTGTCACCAACCGAAAGGAGTTCTATGTCCTCTTTCTCCCTCCTCAAACGCACTTTGTGCGGCGGGCTGCTGGTCGCGCTGGGGGCTGCGGCCTTCCCCGGCGCCGCGGCCGTGCCAACCGTCGCGCCCAAGCGCTACGACATCAAAGATTTCTTTGGCAATCCGGAACGCACGGGCTACCAGCTCTCCCCGGACGGGAAGACGCTCGCCTACATGGCACCCTACGAGCACCGCCGGAACATCCACATCGTGGCCTTGCCCGCCGATGGCGGCGCGCCGGATTTCTCGAAAGCCAAGCGCCTGACCAGCGAAACCGCCCGCGACATCGCGGGCTATTTCTGGAAGGGCAATGGCCACCTCCTGTTCGCCAAGGATTTCGGCGGCGACGAAAACTTTCATGTGGTTGCCGTGGACGTGAAGAGCGGCGAGGTGAAGGACTTGACGCCCATCCCGAAGATCCAGGCCTCCATCGTGGACGACCTGCGGGACGACGCCGAGAACGTGCTGGTGCAGCACAACCAGCGCAAGGCGGAGATCTTCGACGTCTACAAGATCAATGTGAAGACCGGCGCCACCACCATGGTGGCCGAGAATCCCGGCAACATCACCGGCTGGGTCACGGACCACAAGGGCGCCGTGCGCATCGCCACCACCACGGACGGCGTCAACGCCA
>JANXQX010000001.1 GCA_025353305.1 Holophagaceae bacterium | reverse complement strand
GCCAAGGTGGGCTACCCCGATACCTGGCGCGATTACTCGAAGCTTGAAATCCAGCGCCAACCCTATGTGCTGAACGTATTGGCCGCGAGGGCTTTCGAGTTCCAGCGCCGCATGGCCAAGCTCGGCAAGCCCGTGGATCGGGCGGAATGGGGCATGACGCCCCAAACCAACAACGCCTACTACAATCCGAGCCTCAACGAAATGGCCTTCCCCGCGGGCATCTTGCAGCCACCGTTCTTTGACGAGAAGGCCGACGATGCCGTGAACTACGGCGCCCTGGCCTCCACCATCGGCCACGAACTGACCCACGGTTTCGACGATCAGGGCCGCCAGTACGACGAGAAGGGCAACCTGAAGGATTGGTGGGCGGCCAGTGATGTTTCCGCCTTCAAGGAGCGCGCGGATCTGGTGGTGAAGCAGTACGACGCCTACGAGCCCCTGCCGGGACTGCACGTCAACGGGGCCCAGAGCCTGGGCGAAAATATCGCCGATGTGGGCGGCTTGAAAATCTCCTACGTCGCCTACAAGCTGGCGTCAAAAAACAAGCCCTTGAAGACAGTGGACGGCCTCACGCCAGACCAGCGCTTCTTCGTGGCCTTCGCCCAAGGCTGGCGCACCAATGTCCGTCCTGAAAGCCTGCGGCTGCAGGTGACCTCCGACGTGCATTGCCCCATCCGGTTCCGCGTGCTCGGCCCCGTCACGGATCTGCCCGAGTTCCAGGAAGCCTTCGGATGCAGGGACGGCGGCAAGCTCCCGGATGCCGCGGCCAAGAGCGTATGGTAGGGATTCGAACGGCATAGGAAATTCCCCGGTCCTCAACCCTGGCGTATTTGTTTCAACGTTCCTTTATTGATTCCTGGAATTTTCAACAGCTCGGCATCCCTGGCCTCGCGAACTTGTTTGGGTGCCAGGAAGCCAGCCAGGTAAAGGGCCGCGGCAAGCTTTGGGCCGACGCCTTTCACTTTGGCTTCGAGATGCGGACAGAACCATACGGAGGCCAGATCCGGCGCGCCCTCCGGGTGGATGTCGCCTGGGCGCTTCAGAGCCGCCACGAATGGGTTCCAGGCGGGGTTCAGGAGGTGCATGCGATTGAACTTGCGCGCTTGTTCGATGGGCTCCAGATCGCTCTCCACGATGCTGCGGAAGACTTTGAGGAAGGGCAGGATCACGGAAGGTTTCACGGGGCCGATATCGCTCTCCTCCTCCGATTCCAGGGGCTCCCATCCGGCCGGAGCCGCTGGCTCATGAACCCAGGTCCCAAATTCAAGGGGGATTTCTTCTCTGGCTGGGACAGCACCCTCAGCCACGAAACGACCGTGGGATTGAAGCACCGAAAGGGGTGTCCAGAGATACAGCTTTGCATGGAAACGCTTTCCCGCCGGGCGTCTGGAGGCAGTTCCCTCCGCCACGAAATGAACCTGAAACCCTGGTGAATTGGCTACCAACGGCGGTTCCACGGGCTCCAATCCATCGCTCCTCCGTTGGGCAGGCTCGAGGTTTTTTTTCAACCAGGGCAACATGGAATATCCGGATTCAAGGTTTCAGCGCCAGCATCTGATCAAGGGAGACTTGCGCGAGGGGATGGTAGCCAGGACGGGCCTGCTTGTAGATTTCCAGCGCACGGACCTTGCCGGCCGGTGTCTTCGCCAGTTCGGAATAGAGCGGAAGGATGAGCTTCCGGCGCCCGATGTCGAAGAGATAGGCATGGAGCCTTTCGTTGGCGGGGGCGTAGCCATGCCGGATGGAGAGTTGCAGCCAGAGGAAAACAAGCTCGGCGTTGCCCATGTCCGTGAAATGGAAAGCACTGTCCAATTCCCCCATTTGGATCAAGCTCAGGCTCTCCGGCATCTTCTGGAGGAAATGCTGCCACTCCTGCGTGGACCAACCCTTGGTCTCGATGGACGTGACCGATACCGTTCCTTCAAGCCAGGGCTTCATCTTGGATTCCACCAATTCGAAGGCATCGCTTCGGGGCTGGGCGGCATCCTTGGGCACGCCGGGCGAATAGAGCCAGGCTTTGATTGGGACCGCCTCCTTTTTTCCAGGATAGTTTTCAGTGAGATTCTTCTCGAAGTAGGCCTCGAATTCGGCCGTGGTGATGCTCTGGAACGCAAAGCGGTGGAAATAGCCTCGCAGAACTGCGTCGAAAGGTTTTCGTCCATGGGCCTCTTCAAGGGTGCGAAGAAACAGTGCGCCTTTTTCGTAGGGTATTTCGCTGGTGTCCTCGTCGGGGTCGCGGCCTTTCATGGGGAGCCACAGCGCGGTGTCGGCTTCGGGCAGCGTATCCAGCAGGCGTTGCAGAGTCTTGCGGCCCAGCATCGCTCCCATTTCCGCTTGGCGACGGCCATAGACGGCTTCCACGATGCGGCGCTCCACATAGGTGGTGAAACCTTCATTCAGCCAGACATCGTTCCAGGTGGCATTGGTCACCAGGTTGCCGCTCCAACTCTGGGCCAGTTCATGCGCGATGAGGGAGACCAGGCTTTTGTCACCCGCCAGGATGGTCGGCGTCGCGAAAGTCAGGCGCGGGTTCTCCATGCCGCCGTAGGGGAAGGAGGGCGGCAGCACCAGGATGTCGTAGCGGCCCCAGGCATAAGGCCCATAGAGCTTCTCGGTGGCGGAGACCATCTTTTCGGTGTCTTCCAATTCCTTGGCCGCCTTGGGGAGAACGGATGGTTCTGCATAAACGCCCGTGCGTTTTCCCAGCGCGCGGAAGTCCAGGTCGCCGATGGCGATGGCCATCAGGTAGCTGGGGATGGGATTGGGCATGGTGAAGCGATAGGTGCCCGTACGCCCGGTGTTCGGATCATTGTCGGCGCTCATCACCGCACGAAGGTCTTTCGGCGTGTGGATCACTGCGGAGTAGGTGATGCGGATGCGCGGTGAATCCTGGCAGGGCACCCAGGAGCGGGCATTGATCGCCTGGCTCTGGCTGAACATGAAAGGCAATTGCTTGCCCGCGGTCTGCTCCGGCGCCAGCCATTGCAGGCCCGTGGCGCCGGGGCTGGTCCGGTAGCTGACACGTAGATACCGGGATTCCTTGGAAAGAGAAACGGTGAGCCTGGAACCGAGAATCGGTTCCTTTGCCGCGAGGCTGTGGGTTTCGATTCTCCATGCTTTTCCATCCTTGGAGCTTTCCGTCTTTTCGATTGCCAAGTCGCGGCTGTCCAGGTCCACGTGGTCCGCTGATCGATCCAATACTTTTAGATGAAGCGTCGCCGTGCCCATCAGCACGCGCTTCTCGAAGTCAGCCTTCAAGTTCAGCGCGATGTGGGTCGTGAGGACCGAGGATGGATTGGCGTAGGAGTGGTAATCCTTCGCCGCTTCCGCTTTGTCCAGGACTTCCCCCGCCAAGGGTATGGGCAATGGCGTGGGAAGGCGGTCCCGGTCCCGGGCGAAAAGAGATGAGGCCAAGCCAGCGAGAAACAGACAACAGATGTGCATGAAGGATTCCATGGGAGTTGGGGATCGCAGGGAAGTCCATTCTTACACTTGCGGGGTCATGGGCCGTGCCCCCCGAAATCCCGAGTCGAGAGTCGAGGGTTTAAAGTCGTGGGACCATTGGCGTCGCTATTCCCAGGACACAGCCTAAAAACCCAGGCTCCAGCCACCCGCGCCATCAGGGTGAGGCGTTTGAATTCCCGGTACTTTCCTGGGGTGGGAGAGGAAACGGCTCAGAGCCGGGAGATTTTCTTCCAGAAAACTTGTGCATCAGGGGTGAGTTGGAGAACGAGGGACTCGACCTGGGCCTTGAGAGAGGGTCGGCTCAAGGCTTCAGCATTGGCCAGAAGGGCAAGGATGTCGGCGGCATCCTGGGGGCTGGTGGCCTCCAGCTTGAGCAGAATGAGGCCAAGGGGAGAGGCTACCGGGCAGGGGAAGGAATCGGATTGTTCGCAGGAATCCAGGGCCAGGCGGGCAGCCGCACCGCGTCCCAAGATCAGGTCCTGGCGAGGGGGGCCAAGGAATCGGACCACGCCACCAAGTGGATCATCAATGTCCCCTCTGGTAATGCGAGGTGCCTCGCCTTCCCACTCCGACCAGAGCGTGGGGTCGAGGATGCGCGGGTCCAGTGTGAGCAGGTCCGCATCTGCGGTGTAGCGCGCCACGCCCCAGGCAGCCATGGCCAAACCGCCGATGAGGCAGAAAGGGACGTCATGGCGCTCCAGCATGGACACGAGGCGGGCGTCGAGCATCAGCCCTCTCCTTCGTCCTGCTCGGCCATGCATCGGCTTGGGCGTCTTTGCAGTCTCTTCAAGCGATCGCGGAATCGCAAAATCTCAGCATCGCTAGCCCCTGCGGGTAGAAGGTGGCGCATCAAATTCAGCCCAGTCCCCTCGCGATACAGTTGCTCGCAGAGGGCCAGGGCCTCGGCAGGAGTTGGAAGGGGGTCTAAGCGGCGCACCCCTCCAGCGTAGGGCCTTCTGATCACCTGCACCACCGAACGACGCCTTATCTACAATCGAAAATCGGCAAATGCTATCTTGCGGACCAAATCCTGGCGCCTGCCGCCATCAGCCATGGGTCCCCATGGCCCTGACCAATTCCGGTTGCACGCCTGGCGCCGCGGCCACGATGTCGCCGCTGTCGAACCAGGTTTCGCCGCCCTGCCAGTCGCTGATGCTGCCGCCGGCTTCCCGCACCAGCAGCGCTCCTGCGGCCAGGTCCCAGGGTTTCAAACCCATCTCGAAATAGCCGTCGAAGATGCCGGCTGCGACGTGGGCCAGATCCAAGGCGGCTGAGCCCGCGCGACGCATACCTTTGGCTCTGGGAAAAATGTTCCGGAAGGCCTCCAAAAAGATGGGGAAGCGATCCCCCAGTTGATATGCGAAACCCATTGCGAGAAAGGCGCCGTCCAGGCCTGGCTGTGCAGAAACGCGCATGGGCCTGCCGTTCCAGGTGGCCCCCAGGCCCCGCACCGCGACGAATTCATCGCCCTTCAACGGGTCCAACACACAACCCGCGACTCCGCCCTCGCCATCCCAAAGGCCCACGGACACGCACCAATGGGGAAAGCCCTGGATGAAGTTCAAGGTGCCATCCAAGGGATCCACGATCCAGCGCCGCTCTGAATCTCCGAAAGCACCGCCCTCTTCGCCCTGAAAACCGTATTGTGGAAACCGGAAATCCAACACTTCACGGATGGCCGCTTCAGCTTCCTGGTCGGCGATGCTCACGTAATCATTCCTGGTCTTTTCATGGATGGATCCCGGCTCGAGCTTGCGGAAGTGCCGCAGCAGCACTTGGCCACCGACCCTGGCGGCTTCCACGCAGGCCTCCCGTTGGGCTTCAAACACAGATCACCATGCCTCCAATGAACCATACCGGACCCAAGGAATCACACTTCGTTTTGCCATCGCTTAATCTTGACCGGAGCGGTAACCTATTGGACTGGAGCTGGTCATGCCGAAGGTCATCAACATCGAGCCCACGCCGAATCCCGATGCGCTGAAATTCATCGTGCAGCCCGCGATCCTGCGCAGCGGCACCCGAAGCTTCAAGGATTTCGCTTCGGCGGTCGGCGACCCCCTGGCTTCGGGTATCTTCGCGCTGGGAAAGGTGACGTCTGTCTTCTACATGGACCGCTTCGTTACCGTGAACAAAGAAACCGGCTCCGAATGGACCGATCTCATCGACCCCATCTGCGAGGTGATTGAGGATTTGAAGGCAGAGGAAACCTCCGTGGGCGGCCATATCGCCGCGGGGCCGGACGCAGGGGATGACGAGACGCTGCGGAAAATCAATGACTTATTGGACAACCGGATCCGGCCGGGCCTTGCGGGCGATGGTGGAGGGCTGGAAGTGATCTCCTTTGACGGGGGGGTTTTGCAAATCGCCTACCACGGCGCCTGCGGCGCCTGCCCCAGTTCCACCAGCGGCACCCTCCGCTACATCGAGGGGATGTTGCAAGAGGAAGTGGATCCAAACCTAAGGGTCATCAGCTACTAAGGGTCCTCCCTGCAAACAGGGACTTGACCTTCGAGGCCTCGTGTATGGCAAAGCCATACCGAGAGGAAGTGGATCCCAACTTAAGGGTCATCAGCTACTAACTGGCTCGGAGATCACTCCGGAATCATGATGTGCCCAGACAAAGACCCCATAGGGAAATCAATACCCGCGAATCTGAAACCAGATGACTATTTTTTCTTAGAACATACCAGTTCCCTTGAACCTTTAAAGAGCTACTATTCTTTGTAGACAATAGTCCGCCAGGTTTTCAGGAGGCATCCATGGAGTCGGAGTTCGAGGCCATCCAGGTGGGCCCGAGGCACCGCAGCCACGAAGAGGCCGAAGATCATCTGAACGCCCTTTCTTCCATCCTGGAAAAATCCTCGTCGGATGCCACCCAGCTCTTTGGCCACTGTCTCAAACTGCTCGTGAAGCAGCTGAAAGTTGATCGGGCTGTCATGGTGCGCCATACGAATCTCGGTCTGGAGACTTTCTGGTGGGCCGAGGCCAAGATTTCAGTCCTGACCAGCCCGATTCATGAACCGGAACGGAGCTTTTGTCCGCGTGTGCTGGAACGACCCAACCGTTCCCTGGTGATCCGGAATGCCGGGGAGGATCCCCACTGGTCCCATGAGCCAGCCTATAAGGAACTGGGGATCTGCTCCTATATCGGCACGGCTCTGCGGGAGGGTGGTCGGCCCATCGGTGTGCTCTCGGTTCAGCACGGGGAACCAAAGGAATTTTCCAGAAGCTCCATCGCGTTGGTGAATGCGGTGGCCAATCTGCTGAGCCGGACCTTGGAAGTGGAAGCCCTGAAACATGAATTGCGCCTTACCCGCGACAGCCTGGATCTGACCTCGGCGGTGGTGGAGGACAGCGCGTTGCAAAGTCCCACTTCCGGACTGCCCAATCAGCGCTATCTGGAAGTCTGGCTGCGGGCGAACCTGTTCATGGCCAGGCGACGGGGCGAGCCCATGGCGGTGGTGCTTTGGCATTGGCCGGATTCGCCGAGAAGGCGGAAAGTCCATAACGACATTTCAATGAGTTTGCGCGGTGAGGATCTGCTGGTGGATATCGGCCGGGACCGGTTCATTTTGCTGCTTCCCCATACCCCGCAAAGCGGCGCGGAGATCCTGATCGAACGCATCCGGGAAGAAATGGGCGAGATCGCCATGGGTGGCACTTTCTGGGAGACCGAGCTGGATGATGTCCAGCTCAGCATGGCCCAACATCGCTGCGAGATAGCCCTGCGAGAAAGCCTCAAGAAACCGGATATGGCTTTCACTTGGCGGTTTCTGCGCCCCGAGGACGTGGAGAATTCCTGATGAAGTTCAAGACACTGCTGACGCTTGCGGCATTGGGAGTGGTTGGGAACGCTTTGGGCCAGGTTCCTTCCACGACGCCTTCGATCCGAGGGTCGGGTCAGCCTTCGGTTGTCGCCGGGCCGGTGGTGCGCGACCACCGGCTGCGGTACAACCAGGTGCAACAGCTTTCCTCCCACAACTCCTATGACGACAACGGCCCGAAAGACAACATTGAGACGCAGCTTGCCAGGGGCATCCGGTCCTTCGAGCTGGACCTCCACAACGACGCAGCCGCGGGAAACTGGAGCGTCTATCACGTCACCCATGTGTTTTCGGGCGGCAACTATATCGACAACTTGAAGGGTGGGCTGGCCAAATTCCGGAAGTATCACAATGAGCACCCCAATCACGATGTCATCACGATCTGGTTTGAGCTAAAGGACGACTGGAAAGGCGATGGGCATAATCCGGCCGACCTGGATGCGACCATCGATGCCAGCATGGGCGGCCTGATCTACCGGCCTGCGATGCTGAAACAAGGCGCTCCGGGGGCTTCCAATCTAAGGGATGCGATTCGACGGGTGGGCTGGCCGGAGCTGGACAGCCTTGGGGGCAAGTTCATCTTTGTGATGATGGGGAACGACAAGGCGAACGAGCGATACCTATACGATGTGCTGGGCTACGACGGCGGTTTCCGCGACGGGCATCAGGGATATGTGGGCAACAGGAACATCTTTGCCGCGCCGGAGGATAACGTTCTGGCCAAATTGAACCTGAAGCCCGGAGACAACTGGCTGAACGCGGTGTTCTTCAATTGCCACAACAACGATGGACTGAACATTCCGGCGGCGGTCTATCGGGCGGGTTTCGTCAGCCGGGTGTGGCGCATCGACAGCCAGGCGGAATACAACGTGGCGCTGGCTTCAAAGGCACAGCACATCGCCACCGACCATGTGACGCGCAACCTCTTTCTCCCCCATCTGGTGGATGGCTCAGGCCGGCCGTTCCGGCCAATCGGCCCCTAGCCGGCAAGACCCTTCCATCCAGGTCCTGGGAAGTTCAAACGGGCCAACACGGTGCTTTAGGGTGTTCAGAGGCCGATCAACTGGCACGGCCTTTTGAGGCCCGGCCTCAATCATGGGATGATGACTGTCGGCGGCACCGCTTGGGCGCCGTGGACGGAGGTTGCTGTTGGATACACCAACACTGATTCGGGTCGCACTGGAAGCTCTCGGCGGCGGGAGCCAGGAAAAACTCCCCACTCCGGTCCCAGGCGAACTGAAGCGGATGTACGGCCTAATGCACATGGGCCGGGTGCTGGATGACAAGGCGCCCAACTATTTGAAGCAGGCCATCGGCTGGTCCTACCACGCCCCGTGCGCCGGCCACGATGGAATCCAACTGGCCCTGGGACTCAATTTTCGTGCCGGCCAGGATTACCTGTTCCCCTATTATCGCGATCTGATGACCTGCCTGGCGGGCGGCCTCACACCATTGGAAATCATCCTGAACGGCATTTCCAAAGCGGCCGATACCGCAAGCGGCGGCCGCCACATGTCGAATCATTTCGCCAAACCCGAGATCGGCATCCAGAACGTATCCAGCCTCACCGGCAACCACACCCAGCACGCCGTGGGGTTGGCCCGGGCGGTGAAATACTACAAGTCCGATGCCATCGTCTTCAGCAGCCAGGGCGAAAGCTCTCTGTCCGAGGGCTACTGCTACGAATCCATCAATGGCGCCGATCGTGAAAAATTGCCGGTCATCTTCGTTGTGCAAGACAACGGCTACGGCATTTCAGTGCCCAAGCGCGACCAGACGGCCAATGAATTCGCATGCGAGAACTTCACGGGTTTCCAGAATCTCAAGATCATCCGGGCCGACGGCCTGGACGTGATGGATTCCATGCGGGCCATGCAGGAAGCCCGGGACTACGTCTGGACCGGCGGCGGGCCGGCCATGGTCTACGCCACCTGCGTTCGGATCGGGGCGCATTCAAATTCCGACAAGCACGAGTGGTACCGCGATGCATCGGAATTGGCGGCGGCCAAGGCCGCGGATCCGCTGCCCCGGTTCCGCACGTTCTGCCTGGAAAACGGGCTCGCTGAAGCCGAGCTCAAAGCCATCGAGGCCGAAAACCGGGCGACTTACAACGAGGCCTCGGAAAAGGCCATCAAGAGCGCTGACCCGAAGGCGGACAGCATCTTCGATTTCGTGATCCCCGAAGGCTGGGTTTCCGAAAAATTCCCCGATGGAACCCATCAGGAAACGGGAGGGGCCATCAGCCTGATCCAGTCCCTCAATCAGACGCTGAAAGAAGAATTCCGTTCCAATCCCGACACCTTCATCTGGGGCCAGGACATGGCCAACAAGGAAAAGGGCGGAATCTTCAATGTCTCGAAAGGCATGCAGCCTGAATTCGGTCCCGGCCGAGTCTTCAATGCTCCGATCGCCGAGGACTACATCGTTGGGACCGCCAACGGGTTCTCCCGTTTCAACGACCAGATCCGCGTGGTGGTGGAAGGCGCTGAATTCGCCGATTACATCTGGCCTGCCGCGGAGCAGATCGTGGAATGCAGTCACGAATACTGGCGCACGAACGGCCAGTTCACACCCAATGTCACCATCCGCCTGGCCTCCGGCGGCTACATCGGCGGCGGCCTGTACCATTCCCAGAATGTCGAAGCCTGGCTCACGAACTTGCCGGGCATCCGCGTGGTGGTGCCGGCTTTCGCCGATGATGCCGCGGGACTGCTCCGCACGGCCATGCGCAGCCGGGGCATGACGCTGTTCCTCGAACCGAAATTCCTCTACAACTCGAAACTGGCCCAGGCCGTGGTCCCCAGCGATTTCGCGGTGCCCTTCGGCAAGGCGCGCATCCGAAGCATCGGTAGCGAACTAACGGTGCTGGCCTATGGAACGCCGGTTCACTTCGCCCTGGAGGCCGCCAGGAAACTGGAAGCCGAAGGCCGCAGCGTGGAAGTCATCGATCTCCGCAGCCTGAGTCCGTTGGATACCGAAACGATCTTTGCTTCCGTCAAGAAAACCCACCGCGTGCTCATCGTGCACGAGGACAAGGTCTTCGGCGGCTTCGGTGGGGAGCTGGCGGCTCAAGTAGCCAGTGAATGCTTCGCCTGGCTGGACGCCCCAATCGAGCGCGTGGGCAGCACCTTCACCCCAGTGGGTTTCAATCGCATTCTGGAGCGGGCCACTCTTCCCAACACCGACCGTGTGCTGGCAGGGATGAGAAAAGTGCTGGGGTATTAGTTCTGAAGGCGCACCCAGCGGAGATCTTCCCCTGTGCGCCTAAGCCACGGCGAGGGAATGCTTGTAGGCCGATTCGAGCGTCGCGGCGATTTCTTCAGGCTCATGGCCTAGAAAATCCGTGCGCTGGAGCAGGTGCAGGAGCTGGCCATCCTTGAGGATGGCGGCCTGGGGTGAACTGGGGGCAGCGCCCTCGAAGTATTCCCGGGCGGCCTGGGTGGCTTCCTTTTCCATTCCGGCGAAAACCGTGACCAGGTGATCGAATTTCAAGCCCTTGTCCCTGAGTGCCAAAGTCAGGCCGGGCCGGGCCCCAGCGGCCGCACAGCCGCACACGCTGTTCACCACCAGCAGCGTGGTGCCGGTGCGCTGTAGCGCCTGATCCACCTGTTCGGGGTTCATCAGGTGCTCGAAGCCGATCTGCGAAAGCTCCTCGCGCATGGGGGCCACCATGTGTTCTGGGTAATTGGACATCTTGGGTGCTCCTTGACAGAGTCTCAGTATACGCCATGACCGGGTCCTGGGTCCTGGGTCGAGAGTTGAGAGTCGAGAGTCCAAATTACTTGGCTGTAGGCCGTGGGCTTTGGGCTTTAGGCCAGAAGATGCACGCCCAACGCCCACGGCTCACCGCCCATCGCCCTCGGCCCACCACCCACCGCCCACCGCCCACGGCCCACCGCCCACGGCCCACCGCCTAACCCCCCACAGCCCACCGCCCAGCCAATTGGCGGCGACCCGCCTTGGGCATCGCGGCATACTGGAAGATTGGGGTTTTCAGGGAAACCATTTCCGACCTCAGGGGAGCAGACCATGAAGGATTTCTTCAAGCATCTTTTCGCCTCGCTGTTGGCGCTTGTCCTCTTCTGCGGCGCGTTTTTCATTCTGTTCATCGCCATGGCAGCGGCAGGCGGAGCCAAGACCGTGGTGCCAGAGAAGGCCGTGCTGATCTTTGATCTCAGCACCAACATTCCCGACTCAGTGCGTGATGCGGAACCGGGCGAGGCCCTGCGCCAGGCTTTGAGTGGCCGCGAAAACGCCACGCCCCTCTACACGCTCATCAAGGCATTGGACCGCGCCGCTGCGGACAAGCGCATCGCGGCGCTCTATCTCACCGGCAATCCAGAGTCCACAGGCTATGGATCAGGGCCGGCGGCCTTGAAGGAACTGAAGGAGGCCATCCAGCGCTTCGCGGCGAGTGGAAAGCCGGTGGTGGCCTACAACATGGGCTGGGGCAAACGGGCCTACTATCTGTGCGCGGGCACCGGCAAGGTCATCGTGAATCCTTTTGGCGAGATGGAGATGACGGGCCTCGTGTCCCAGCCGATGTTCTTCGGAGGGGCCTTCCAGAAGTACGGCATCGAGGTGCAGGTCACCCGCGTGGGCAAGTACAAGAGCGCGGTGGAGCCCTTCGTGCTCGACAAGATGAGCGACGCCAACCGCGAACAGACCGCTAAATGGTTGGGCGACATCTGGGATGAGTGGAAAGGCAGCGTCGCCAAGAATCGCCATAAGACTGCAGATGACATCCAGAAGATTTCCGATGAGCTGGGCGTGCTGTTGGCGGCAGAGGCAAAAACCGCAGGCCTAGTGGACCAGATCGCCCCTGAGGATGAAGTGCTCGATCAACTGAAAGCTCTCACGGGAAAGACAGCAAAGGACAAGGAATTCCCGCAAGTTTCAATGGATGAGTATGCGGGACTGCCGGCCGAACCCCAGAAGGGCAAGAACCGCATCGCTCTCATCTATGCCGAGGGCAATATCGTGGATGGCGATGGTGATGGCAGCCAGGTCGGTGGCGACAAACTGGCGCGGGAGCTCCGCAAACTGCGTATGGACAAGAATGTGAAGGCGGTGGTGATGCGCGTCAACAGCCCCGGCGGCAGCCCGTCGGCCAGCGAGCTCATCCTGCGGGAGGTGATCCTTACCAAGAAAGAGAAGCCTGTGATCATTTCCATGGGCTACGTAGCAGCGTCCGGCGGCTACTGGATCAGCACCTACGGCGATCGCATCTTCGCCGAACCGAACACCATCACTGGCTCCATCGGCGTGTTCGGGCTGCTCCCCAATGTGAAGAAGCTCGCCAATGAGCACGGCATCACGTGGGATGAAGTCTCCACCAGCAAGCTGACCAATCCCATGACCCTGGCCCGGCCGAAATCCGAATTCGAACTGGCGCGTCATCAGGCCGTTGTGGACTTCATCTACGATCAGTTCCTGTCCAAGGTTTCAGAGAGCCGCCATATGCCCAAGGAAGCCGTGAACGAGATTGCCCAAGGGCGCGTGTGGAGCGGCCAGGAAGCTTTGAAGCTGAAACTGGTGGACGAGCTTGGCGGTCTCGAGGACGCCATCCGCTTCGCCGCCAAGAAAGCCAAGATCGAAAACGATTACCGTGTGGACGGTCCTGGCGTCTCGAAAAAACCCATCGAGAAACTGATGGAAGCCCTGGGTGGCGAGAAACAGCGCAAACTCGCCAAGGGTCCCGCGGAACAAGTGATGGCCGAGTTCCAGCGCCAACTGAAAGTGCTCACATCCCTGAATGATCCCAAAGGCGTGTACGCCCGGATGCCCATGGATATTTCAATCAGGTGAAGTAGGCCGTAGGCTCTAGGCTGTGGCCTGTGGGTAATTTGGAGCGCGCCTTCGGCGCGGCCTGTTTCCCTTGGCCCACCGCCTAACGCCCACCGCCTACAGCCCAGATTCTGGGCGCCAGCCATTCAGCACGCGCATGTAGCTGGCGCGATGGAAGGCGTGGGGATTGGGGACTTTGGCCAGGCTCATGCTGCCAAGGCCCTGGCGCAGGCTTTCATATTCGTGCTGCTCCAGCCATTCCTCCATGCCCTCGCGTAGGGTCTGGAGGTAGGAAGGGCCGTGCTGGAGCAAGGTGGATACTACTTGAACGCAGGATGCGCCAGCAAAGACCGCTTTCACAGCATCAGAGGAATCATGTACGCCGCCGCTGCAGGCCAGGCTTCCCTTGAACTGGCCGTGCAAGATCGCCAACGCGTTCAGCCGCAGGGGCAATTCGGTGGGCCTGGAAAGCAGGAGCCTGGGCACCACTTCCAACTGCTCCAGATCAAAGTCGGGCATGAGAATCCGGTTGAACAGCACCAGCCCATCGGCTCCCGCAGTCTGTAGCTTCTGGGCAAAGTTCGGCAGGGAGCTGATGAAGGGGGAAAGTTTTATCGCCACCGGAATCTTCACCCGGGCCTTCACGGCAAGCACCATGTCGGCGATACGCTGCTCCAGGACTTCGGCGGTTTGCAGGGGGTCCGTGGCGATCTCGTAGACATTCAGTTCCAAGGCATCGGCGCCAGCCTGTTCCATGAGCCGCGCGCCGTCCAGCCACCCGGTGGCCGTGGTGCCATTCAGCGAGGCGATGACGGGCACCGCCACGGCCGCTTTGATGCGACGGATCTGTTCCAGGTAGGCGCCTGGACCCAGCCTGAATTCACTGGGCGCGGGCAGATAGGACAGCCCTTCGGGATTGGCGTTCGCATGCAGTTCCAGGTCCCGCATGGTGCCGAGGTACTCGCGCTCGATTTGTTCTTCGAAGAGCGAGTGCATCACGATGGCCGCGCTGCCGGCGTCTTCCAATTCCCGGACCGCATCCATGTCGTCCACCAGCGGGGAAGCGCCGGCCATGAGGGGATGCGGTAATGCCAAGCCAAGGTAGGTTGTGGAGAGATCCATGGTGTTCCCCTAAGTCGTGGGCGTGGGAAGTGTGGTCGTGTCCAACCGGGACAGCTTTTCATAGGCCGCATAGCGACGTGCGTTCTCCTCGGTGGATTCGGCCATCATCTGCTTGAAGGCTTCGGGGTGCTGTTTTTCCACGATGCGGAACCGGGCCTCGTTGTTGGTGAAACGGCTGAGTTCGCCCTTGGGGGCGTTCGAGTCCATGGCCAGGGCGCTCAGGCCCTGTTCCAGCCGTCTCGGATCGTAGCGGAACAGCGGCCAGTAGCCGGTTTCCACCGCCATCTTGGACTGCTCTGCGCTCATGGCCAGATCGTAGCCGTGGGCGATGCAGGGGCTGTAGGCCAGGATGAGGCTCGGACCGGGGAAGGACTCGGCCTCCTGGATGGCCCGCACGGTCTGGGCGTCCTTGGCCCCGATGGCCACCTTGGCGACGTAGACATGGCCGTAGCTCATGGCCAACAACGCAAGGTCCTTTTTGGGCGTGGTCTTGCCGCTCACCGCGAATTTCGCCGCAGCGCCCATGGGCGTGGATTTGGAGGCCTGCCCGCCGGTGTTGGAGTAGACCTCGGTGTCCAGCACCAGGATGTTCACATCCAGGCCCGATGCCAGCACGTGGTCCAGGCCGCCGTAGCCGATGTCGTAGGCCCAGCCATCCCCGCCGATGATCCACACGCTCTGCTTCACAAAGTGCTCGGCCAGTTCCAGCAGTTGCACCGCTGCGGCATCGGTGGAGGAGCCCAATAGTGTTCTCAACTCAGCCACCCGTTCGCGCTGGATCCGGATGCCGGCCTGATCTGGCTGGGTGGCATCCAGCAGGCCATGAACCAGGGCTTCGGGCAGCAGGGGCGCCTGGCGGACGAGCAGTTCCCGCACCTGCTCCTGATGTTTCTCAATGGCAAGGCGCATACCGAATCCAAACTCCGCATTGTCTTCGAACAGACTGTTGGCCCAGGCTGGACCCCGGCCTTCCTTGTTCACGGTGTAGGGGGTGGTGGGCAGGTTTCCACCGTAGATGGAAGAACAGCCCGTGGCGTTGGCGATCAGGACCCGGTCGCCGAACAGCTGGGTCATCAGTTTGATGTAGGGTGTCTCTCCACAGCCCGAACAGGCCCCGCTGTACTCGAACAGTGGCTCCAGGAACTGGATGCCCTTCACGTCCAGCTTCACGGCTTCGCTGTCAACCTGGGGCAGGTCCAGGAAGAACGCGAAATTCGCGGCCTCCCGTTCGCGAAGAGGTGCCTGGGGCACCATGTCGATGGCCTTGTGCTTGGGATTGCTCTTGTCCTTGACTGGGCAGACCTGCACGCAGAGCGTGCAGCCCGTGCAGTCTTCGGGCGCCACCTGGATGACGTATTTCTGGCCTTTGAATTCCTGGCCCCTGTAGTCGGTGGAAGCGAATCCTTCAGGCGCGCCGACCAGTGCCGCAGGTTCGAAAACCTTGGCCCTGATCGCCGCGTGGGGGCAGATCAGCGCGCACTTGTTGCACTGGATGCAGATGCTGGAATCCCACTCGGGAATTTCCTGCGCGATGTTGCGCTTCTCCCATTTCGCGGTGCCGGTGGGCCAAGTGCCGTCCGGCGGGAAGGCGCTCACCGGGAGCCTATCCCCCAGGCCTTCGAGGATGATCGCACTCACCTGCTTGACGAAGTCCGGCGCGGCATCAGGCACCACGGGCGGGCGGTGACGATTCGAATTTGGCGCGGCCGGAACAACAACTTCATGCATGTGCGCCAGAGCTGCGTCCACGGCCTCGAAATTGCGTTGGACCAGCGCGTCACCCTTCTTGGCGTAGGTTTTCTCGATGGCGTGCTTGATGGCGGCGATGGCCTCGTCCTGGGGCAGCACGCCGGAGATGGCGAAGAAGCAGGTTTGCATGATGGTGTTGATGCGGCCACCCATGCCGCTTTCCTTGGCGACCTTGTAGGCATCGATGGTGTAGAACTTGATATGTTTGGCAATGAGCTTTTCCTGCATTTCGAAGGGCAGGGTGGCAAAGACCTCCTCGGGAGCCGTGGGACTGTTCAGCAGGAATGTGGCTCCATGGACGGCTTCATTCAGCATGTCGAAGCGGTCCACGAACTGGGGCTGGTGGCAGGCGATGAAGTTCGCGGTGCGAACCAGATAGTGGCTGCGGATGGGATTGGGGCCGAAGCGGAGATGGCTGATGGTAATGGCGCCGCTCTTCTTGGAGTCGTACACGAAGTAGCCCTGGCCGTGGTTCGGGGTTTCTTCGGCGATGATCTTGATGCTGTTCTTGTTGGCACCGACGGTGCCGTCGCTGCCCAGCCCGTAGAAGAGGCAGCGGGTCACGCTGGCGGGTTCCAGGTCGAAGGTTTCATCCACCGCCAGGCTGAGCCCCGTGACATCGTCGTTGATGCCCACGGTGAAGGCGCGGCGTGGCTTGGATTTGCCGAGCTCGTCGAACACGGCCTTCACCATGGCGGGCGTGAATTCCTTGCTCGAAAGACCGTAGCGGCCGCCGATGAGGCGCGGCTCCTGGAGCAGGGGACTCCAACCTTCTTCATGGGCTTCGCGCAGCGCCGCCGCCACGTCCAGGAAGAGCGGCTCGGCGGGCGCGCCAGGTTCCTTGCAGCGGTCGAGGATGGCGATGGATTTCACTGATGCGGGCAGAGCCGCCACGAAATGCTGCACCGAGAAGGGCCGGTAGAGATGCACCTTGAGCACACCGATGCGCTCGTTGCTGCCCATGGCCCAATCCACGTATTCCTGAACGGTCTCGGCGCCGGAACCCATGACCACGATGACGCGCTCGGCCTGGGGATGCCCCTCGTATTCAAAGATCTTGTAGGCCCGCCCGGTGAGGGCCGCGAGCTTGTCCATTTCCTGCTGGACGGCTTCGGGCACGGAGGTGTAGTAGCCATTGGAGGCTTCCCTGGCCTGGAAGTAGGTGTCGGGATTCGCGGCGGTACCGCGGATGACGGGGTGGTTCGGGCTCATGGCCCGGGCCCGGTGCGCGGCCACCCATTCATCCTTGATCATTGCCTGCAGCACACTATCGTCGAGCAGCGCGATCTTCGCCACCTCATGGCTGGTGCGGAAGCCATCGAAGAAATGCAAGAAGGGCACGCGGGTGCGCAGCGTGGCCGCATGGCCCACCAGCGCCATGTCATGGGCCTGCTGGACCGAATAGGAGGAGAGCATGGCGAAGCCCGTTTGCCGGGCTGACATCACATCAGCGTGATCCCCGAAAATGGAAAGCGCGTGGGTGGCGATGGTGCGGGCCGCCACGTGCATGCAGAAGGGCGTCAGCTCGCCCGCGATCTTGAACATGTTCGGGATCATCAGCAGCAGTCCCTGGGAGGACGTGAAGGTGGTGCTCATGGACCCCAATTGCAGCGCGCCATGCACCGCGCCCGCAGCGCCGGCCTCGCTCTGCATTTCAACCACCCGGGGAATGGTGCCCCAGATATTCCGATGGCCCGCCGCGGACCATTCATCGGACAGCTCACCCATGTTGGAGGATGGCGTGATGGGATAGATCGCGATGACTTCGCTCAGGCGATGCGCTACGGAGGCCGCAGCTTCATTTCCATCGATGGTGACCATTTGTGGGGTGTCCATGGCAACTCCTGGGCCATTCCAGACTTTCCCATCTGGAATTCTCTATAGCTTCACCTCGTTGGCCCTCGCCTTCAAGAGCGGCAGGCAAAACCGTGAGCAGGGTCACAGACTAAGAGGTCGAGAGTCGAGAGACAGGCGTAGTGCTACTGGAGATCCAGGATGCCTGGCGGTCCATCCAGATCCAGACGCTGGTTTTCCAGATCGACCGTCCACCAGGCCTTGATGTACGGGACCTCGCGCAGGCCCGCGCGGCCTGGACGCAGATCCCTGATCATCACCATGTCGTAGCCCATGGGCGTGGGGGAGAGGTAGACGACCTCGCCGATTTTTTGGCCAGCGACGAAAACACCACAGCCGATCCAGTCGTGGCGGAAACTTTCGCCGGTTGCTATCGTTGCCAGCGCCTCCGGCATCCACAGGGCCCAACCCTTGAAAGGTTCCGCTGCCGTGCGGTCCGGAATGCCTTCAAAGGCTATGCAGGGGCGGTCCTGTTGCCAACGGAACAGTCTGACTTGGGTATTCCTGGCCGGAGGCTCAGGGCCCGCCGTGCTCACCACTGCATCCAGATTCATGGCTGGAGGCGCCAGCACCAGGCCCTGCAGGGTGGGCAACCGCTCGGGTTCATCCATGAGGGGATGGAACAGGAATTCGCCCTTCAAACCCTGCAATTTTGCCAGGTGACCGAGCAGCAACATCAGGCTTCCGGGGAAGGTTCAGTCTGGTCTGATCGATCAGTGCGGGAACGCCGGGGCCGATCCTTTTCGTCTTCGTCGAAGAGTTCCAGGTTCACGATCTGGCCATGTTTCTCGCCTGCGGCCTGTACCAGGGTGCGCAGCGACGAGATCATGCGCCCGCTCTTGCCGATGATGCGTCCGCGGTCCACCTGTTCGGCGAAAATCAGCACATCGCGTTTCTTGCCTGCCTCCCGAACCTCGATGCGCAGGGCTTCCGGGTGGTCCAGCATGGGGCTCAGGACATCCTTGAGAAAGGCTTCGAAATCGGCGGTCATGGCATCCCCACTTTAAAAAAAGCCGGGCCCGATGTTGCACCATGTGCAGACGGGCCCAGCTTTCAAGACCCTAAGGTCAGAGATCTTTAAAGAATCGCGTGCTTCTTGAAGAGGTCCGACACCGTCTTGGAAGGGCTGGCACCCTTGGCGATCCAGGCCTTGGCTTTGTCAGCATCGATGCGGACGGTCTCGCCGGAACCGGCAATGGGGTTCACGAAGCCCAGCACCTCGATGGCCTGCCCAGTGGGGATGCGATCGTTCTCGCTGACCACGATGTGGTAGAAAGGGCGCTTCTTGGCGCCGTTACGGGCTAGACGGATGGAAAGCATCGGTACTCCTTGAGCGGATCAGTTTATCCCGGGATTGGTGATTTCCCAAGGGGAAATTCCAGGCAGACGGCATAGACCCTGTCTAAACCAAGGCCTTAGAGCGTGTCTTAAAATTCCCCCGCACCGCGACGGCGGCCAGCCGCGATGCAGCGCAAGGAATGGGCCGCAGCGGCGTATAGATCATACGCACAAGCCCCTGACGCCGCGATGCGCGCGACTGGCCCCGTCCCTTCGGGCTGGGGCGGCGGGCTTCGCGGGGCTGCGTTACCCTCCCGTGGCGTATGGCCGATATGCCGTGGTCGGCTGCCTTGCCCTGCTCGCCCGGCGCTCCCAGCGCGGCACGGGGGAATTTTAAGACACGCTCTTAGAACGGCGATCCCATGCCGCCGCCTTTCATGGCCCCGGCCATGCGCTGCATGCGGGACATGAATTTCGGGTCGTTCATCTGGGTCATCATTTTCTTCATTTCCAGATATTGCTTGAGAAGCTGGTTCACTTCCTGCACGGTGCGGCCTGAACCGCCGGCCACGCGCCGTTTGCGTTTGGCATCCAGCAGGTTGTGATTGGAGCGTTCCTTGGGTGTCATGGAATCCAAAATGGCCGTCAGGTGCTTCATGCGCTTGTCCGTGGCCAGGTTCGCCATCTGTTCCTTCTGCTCTTTGGAAACGCCGGGCAGCGGCAGCATCCCCATGATCTTGGTCATGCTGCCCAGTTTTGACACCTGCTGGAACTGCTGGCGCATGTCTTCGAGCGTGAACTGGTTCTTGGCCATGCGGCTGGCCAGGCGTTCCGCATCCTTCTCGTCGATCTTGTCCTTGGCGTGCTCGATCAGGCTCAGCACATCGCCCATGCCAAGGATCCGCTGGGCCATGCGATCGGGATGGAAGCGCTCCAGGTCATCGAGCTTCTCGCCCGAGCCCAGGAACTTGATAGGCTGGCCGGTCGCCTGCTTGATGCTGAAAGCCGCGCCGCCGCGGGTGTCTCCGTCGGTCTTGGTAAGGATGACGCCGGTGATGCCGAGCTGCTCGTGGAAGGAGCCGGCTGAGCGGACGGCATCCTGGCCCGTCATGGCATCCGCCACAAACAGGATCTCTGAAGGTTCGCAAGCGGCCTTGATCCGGGCGAGCTCCGCCATCAAGGTTTCATCCAGATGCAGGCGTCCCGCGGTATCGAGGATCACCACGTCCCAGCCCTTGAGCCTGGCTTCCTTCACCGCCGCCGTGCAGATCTCCACGGGGTCCTTGCTCTCATGATGGAAACTCGGAATGCCCGCGTCCTTGGCGACCACATGCAGCTGCTGGATGGCGGCGGGACGGTACACGTCCGCGGGCACCATAAAGGGCGAACTGCCGTTCTTCTTCAGGAATTTGGCCAGTTTGCCGCAAGTCGTCGTCTTGCCCGCGCCCTGGAGGCCCACCATCATCACCACCGTTGGTGGCTGGGTAGCGAAATTCAGCGGTTTTTCATCGGCCTGGCCGCCCATGATCTCCACCAGCTCCTTGTGGACGATGTCGATGAAGGCCTGCCCCGGATTCAAGCCCTGGAGCACCTCTGCACCAAGGGCTTTTTCTTTGACGCGGGCAAGAAAGGTCCGCGCCACCGCCACGTGCACATCGGCTTCCAGCAGGGCCATGCGGACTTCCCGCAAAGCCTCGTCAATATTGGATTCCGTGAGCTTCGACTGGCCCCGCAGGGTCTTCATGGCCTTGCTTAGTTTTTCGGTGAGGGAATCAAACATGCGCAAACCTTCAGAGGGCCGCTGGGCCCAATTCTTCATTCTACGTGGAGCCGCTGGAATTGCCGAGCGCTAAGGGCGGCGCATAGGCGTGGTGAAATGGTTTCTGGGAGTTTGCATGACCAACCGTCTTATCGAAAGCCTCAGCCCCTATCTGCTCCAGCACGCCAACAATCCCGTGGATTGGCGGCCCTGGGATGCGGCGTCGCTGCAGGAAGCCAAGGATCTCGACCGGCCGATCTTTCTCTCCATCGGCTACAGCGCCTGCCACTGGTGCCATGTGATGGAACGGGAATCCTTCGAGAATCCTGAAGTGGCGGACATCCTGAACACCCATTTCATTCCCATCAAAGTGGACCGGGAAGAAAGGCCTGATCTTGATGACCTGTACATGGATGCGGTGCAGACCTTGACAGGCCGCGGGGGCTGGCCCATGAGCGTCTGGCTCACGCCGGATCTGCGGCCTTTCTACGGCGGCACCTACTTTCCGCCCCAGCCGGTGCGGGGGATGCCGGGCTTCATCCCGCTGCTGAAGCGAATCGCACAGTTATGGAAGGAGCAGCGGTCGGATGTGATCGGACAGGCCGCGGAATTGACCAGGGATCTGGAACGTCAGGCGAAGCTTGCGGCAGGAGCTTCGTTGCCCGATGAAGGCGTGTTCGAGAACGCACTTCAACAATTGCGCAGCGGTTTCGATTCCCGTTGGGGAGGTTTTGGGAGCGCGCCGAAATTTCCTGGCCACATGGCCATCGAACTTATCTTAGGGCGGGGCTCCGAGACTGATCAGCATATGGCGATCCGAACGCTGGATGCCATGTGGGAGGGCGGGATGTATGACCACCTGGGGGGCGGCTTCTCCCGCTACAGCGTGGACCCGCAATGGCTGGTGCCCCACTTCGAAAAGATGCTCTATGACAATGCCCAGCTCATCTGCTGTTACCTGGCGGCCTTCCAGAAAACCGGTGACCAAAAGTATGCTTCCATCGCATCGGAAAGCCTGGACTACCTACTGCGGGACATGCTGGATGAATCCGGCGGCATCCATTCTTCCGAGGACGCCGACAGTGAAGGCGAGGAAGGGAAGTTCTACGTATTCACACCCGAAGAAGTGCGGAAAGTTCTGGGTGAAGATGCAGCTCGGTTCTGCGAGGCCTATGGCATCACGGCCAGGGGAAACTTCGAGCAGGGCGCTTCGGTACTGCACATTTTTGATCGAAAGATGGACTTCCTGAAAGACCAAGATCCCAACCTGAAGACATTGCGGGAACAACTCCGAAAGGCCCGGGACGCCCGGATCCGCCCCGGCAAGGATGACAAGGTATTGGCGGCCTGGAACGGTCTTGCGCTTTCGGCCTTCGCACGCGGGGCCCAGATATTCGGAGACAAACGCTACCTGGATGCGGCGACGGCTTGCGCGGAATTCATCTGGCGTGAACTTTGGAAAGGCGACTCCCTGCTTCGCATTTTTCGCCGAGGCCGCGCCCACACGCCGGGCTTTCTGGAAGATTATGCGGCTGTGGCGAATGGACTGGTGGATGTGTATGAAGCGTGTTTCGAGGCCCGTTGGCTGCGGTTGGCTGAGCAAATCGCTGCTGCCATGCGCATCAAGTTTGAAGACACCAGGGAAGGTGGATTCTTCAGCACCGAAGCAGGCAGGAGTGATCTTTTGTTTCGTCAGAAACCTGGTTTCGACAACGCCTTGCCCAGCGGCAACACCATGGCGGCAACGGCACTGCTCCGCCTTTCCAGGCATCTGGAACGAGATGATTTCAGAACTTCGGCAGAGGGCGTCCTGACTTGTTTCGCACCCTGGATGATGAAAGCTCCCCGGGCCTTTCCCGGCATGATCAATGCTTTGGATTCTGCCCTTCGAGCGCCGCTGGAAATCGTGATCGCAGGTGATCTGAAGCAAGCCGGGAACTTGCTTGCTGAAGTCCACAGGAGGTTCATTCCCCATCGCGCTTTGAGCTGGACCGGCGCGGATCCGGCGCTTCCCTTGCATATAGGCAAAGGCGCGATGGACGGCCCTCCGCTGGCTTTCGTTTGTGAAAAAAATTCATGTGCGGCACCCGTTGGGGATGCGCTGGAACTGAGACTTCTTCTGCTCCAAACTTCTCCCAAAATTTCCCCTTGAACACAGGTCAGGATGGCTCATCTTGAACCCTGAGATCGCAGAACTAAGCGGTCTTAAACAAGGGGGCGGCCATTCCCTGCCTGCCCTTCCAGCATGCGGATATTCTAGGTACCGCAGAGCTGCGACCAAAAAAAGGGCACCCTTCGGTGCCCTTCCTTTATTGGCTGTGGGCGATGGGCTGTGGGCTGTGGGCCAAAATGATGTGCGGCCTATTGCCCATAGCCCAGAGCCTTTTTATCCGGATTGCCTGCCAAGCGGGAATAGCTTGGCGCATTTTCGTGCCTGCGAAAAGAGCTACTGCTCTTCTTCCAGATTGCGTTTCAGCGTGCGTAGCGCCAGCCGCACCTGCAGGATGATCGGACGGGCCGCCAGGAAGCAGAGGAAGGCCGCCAGCGGCACCGTCACCTTGAAGCCGATGTGACGGAACCCCAAAGCGCCCACGGTTCCACCGACAAAAAAGGAGACGAGGATCAGCAAGTAGAGCCGCAGTTTGGAGCGGTTCGCTTCGATGCGTTCCTTGCGTGGATCCTTGTCCACGTTGATGTAGGCCAGCTTGCTCAATTCGATGCCGATGTCCGTCACCGTTCCCGTGAGGTGCGTCGTGCGCACCGCGGCGCCGCTGATGTTGGTGGTCAGGGAATTATGCATGCCCATGATGAAGCAGAGCAGGGCGACGGTCTCGGGCAGATGGAAGCGGATGCGGTCCTGAAGGCTGCCGCCCATGAAGCCGAAGATCAGGAGCAGGGCGGCTTCCGCAAGGAGGCTGATGGCGTAGCGGCTGGGAAGCTCCCGGCGCTTCCCGAAATTGAGCAGCAGTGTGGAGAGAAAAGCGCCGCCCATGAAGAACAGCATCATGGCGAGGGCCGTGAGGGCCGTGAACACGTCGCCCTCCGCGGTGCTGTCGGCCATTGAGGACACGACGCCGGTCATATGGGAGGTGTAGTGGCTCACGGCGAGATAGCCGCCGGCGTTAACGGCCCCGGCTATGAAAGCCATGCACCAGGCCAGCTGGCGGTTCATCGCCGCGGTGCGCAGCGCACCTTCCTTGGTGAATATTCCTGACTGTAGTGGCAGGGTGGCTACGGCCCGATCCAGCACAGACTGCAGATCCGCCACATCCGGCCGATGCCGCAATATCCAGTGGCCATAGCGCCTGGCGATCAGGAACAGGTAGCGGGGGACCCGACGCAACTCAACTCCGCCGGGTGGCGAGAAGATGCCCTATCGCCACGGCCGCGGCATCGGCGGCGTCAGCCGCTAGGGGCGCTTTCAGGTTCAGGATGGTCATCACCATTTTTCCGACCTGGTTCTTGTCAGCCCACCCGTAACCACTCACAGCTTTTTTCACTTGCATGGGGTTGTAATCTCCCACCGGCAATTGATGGAGTGCCGCAGTAAGCAGAATGCCGCCGCGGATCTGGCCCAGCTTGATGGCCGTGGCGCTGTTCTTTTCCACGAAGGGCGATTCCACTGCCATGAAGTGCGGATGATGCGCGGCGATGACCTCGGAGAGTTTCAAATGGATGCCATGGATGCGGCCGGAGAACTCAGCACCTCGTGGCGATCGGATGACGCCCGCCTCCACCAGCTCCATCCGCGACCCCAACCGCGATACCACCGCCCACCCGCAGGCCAAAGAGCCGGGGTCCACGCCGAGGCAGATGGAAGGTGTGGCCGGGGGAAGGGGCATATAGTGATGCTACCGCCTCATGCCTTGGTCCAGAATTTCTCCGTGAATTTGGCGGAAATTCTGCCACCTGTGCCATCAAAATAGGGCTTTGTATTCCCTCTACGCGGGCCGACCTTCCTCGTTCTCGACTAGCCGCCGGCTATCCTGCGGATAGCCAGAGCTTGATGCCGACCATCAACAGCACGACCACCAACAGGCTTCGAAGCAGAGCCTGAGGCAATCGGGAGGAGAGCATCGCTCCGAGGATGACCGCTGGTATCGAACCCAGGAGCAGATTTCCGAGTAATGCATAGTCCACATTCCCGACATAGAGATGGCCAAGCCCAGCGAAGATTGCCAACGGAATGGCGTGGACGATATCGGTGGCCACCAGGCGGCTGGGTGTCAACCGGAGCGGATAGAGGTGCGTCATGAAGACCACGCCAAGGGCTCCGGCTCCCACCGAGGTCAAGGTCACCAGCACGCCCAGCATGGCCCCGGCCAGGATGGTGAGCGGCGCTTGCCAGGACTTGAAACATGCCGGATCGGCCATGCGCAACCGCCTGCCCCATGAATGCAGTCTGGTTTGGAGCAACAATCCTAAGGAAGTCAACAGAACAGCTCCGGCGATGGCCATTTTCAGGGAGTGAAAACCGCCGGCATGCATCGGGCTCCATTTCAGGAATGCCAAGGTCAGAGCCGAAAAAAGCAGGCTTCCCAGCCATAGGCGCTTCACAACCTGCCAGTCGACCAGGCCATGCCCGTGATGGATCCGGGTCGCGGCGATCTTGGTCAGGGCAGCGAACCACAGGTCGGTTCCCACGGCGGTCACCGGAGCCACCCCAAAGGCCAGCACCAGGAGCGGAGTCATCAAGGCTCCGCCCCCGACCCCGGTCAGGCCCACGATCAGGCCCGTCAGGGCGCCGGCGGCGATTTCCATCCAGCGCATGATTCAGCGCAACTTCATGAGGATCTGTTCCATGCATGCCTCGGCCGATTCATCCCCGCTGCGGAGATGAACCTCTGCCTTTTCGGGTGCCTCGTAGCCACTGTCGATGCCGGTGAAATTTTGCAACTCGCCGCGCCGGGCCTTCGCGTACAGCCCCTTCGTGTCCCGGCGCTCGCACTCCTGGATGGGCGTATCCACGAACACTTCGATGAATTCCCCTTCTGTGAACAGTTCCCTCGCCATTTGCCGCTCGGACCGGAAGGGGGAAATGAAGGACACCAGCACGATCAGGCCCGCATCGGTCATCAGCTTCGCGACTTCGGCGATCCTGCGGATGTTCTCCACCCGGTCTGCCTCAGTAAAACCCAGGTCGCGGCTGAGCCCATGGCGGATGTTGTCGCCATCTAGGATGAAGGTATGCCGCCCTTCAGCATGCAGGCGCTTTTCGAGCAGGTTCGCGATGGTGGATTTGCCCGAACCTGAAAGCCCCGTGAACCAGATGCAACATGGATGCTGTTGCTTGAGTTGGGATCTCGCATTCTTGTCCACCTCCAAGGCCTGCCAATGAATGTTCGTTGCCCGGCGCAGGGCGAAGTCGATCATCCCGGCCCCGGCCGTCTCCAGAGACAGTTTGTCGATCAGGATGAATCCACCCAAGGCGCGGTTGACGGAGTATGGCTCGAACGCCACGGCCTGGGAGAGGCTCAGATTCACAACACCGATCTGGTTCAGTTCAAGTGATTTGGCCGCAAGGTGGGTGCCGGTGTTCACGTCTTCGCGGTATTTGATGGAGGTTACCGTTCCACCCAGTTCTTTGGAATGGAACTTGATCAGATAGGGCCGCCCCGCCATGAGGGGGTGTTCCGACATCCACAACAGGTGGGCCTCGAACTGGTCGGCCACCTGAGGCGGATCCCCGAAGTCTGCAATCACGTCTCCCCGGCTGACATCGACTTCATCCTCAAGGGTGAGCGTGATGGAATCGCCACCTTCCGCCCGTTCCTGCGCACCTTGCCAGACCACGATCTCCTTCACCCGGCTGGTGACGCCGGATGGAAGAATGCATACCCGATCCCCTTTCCGGACCACGCCCTGGGACACCCGTCCCAGGAACCCCCGGAAGTCCGGATCGGGGCGGTTCACCCATTGCACAGGCATGCGGAAGGGCAGCGAAGCTTCCGCAGGGATGGTCGCCACCGAATCCAGGCAACCCATGAGCGTAGCGCCTGAATACCACGGGGTCCGGGAACTGGGCATGAAGACATTGTCACCCTCCAGCGCGCTGAGAGGGATGGCATGGAGGGAGGAAAAGTTGAAGCCGGCCGCAAATTCATTGAATGCGCCAACAATTCCGTTGAAGACCGACTCGTCGAACGCCAAGAGGTCCATTTTGTTGACCGCCAGAACCACATGCCGGATTCCCATCATCGCGACGATGCGGGCGTGCCGTCTGGTTTGGATCAGCATGCCCTTGCGTGCATCGACCAGGATGACGGCCAGGTCGGCCGTGGATGCCCCAGTCGCCATGTTGCGCGTGTACTGCTCATGGCCAGGTGTGTCCGCCACGATGTACCTCCGCTTTTCCGTAGCGAAAAAACGATAGGCCACATCAATGGTGATCCCCTGTTCACGCTCAGCCTGGAGCCCATCCATGAGCAGCGCCAGATCAATTCTTTCGCCTTGGGTCCCATACAGCCGGGAGTCCGCTTCAAGGGCTTCCATCTGATCGTCGAAGATGTTTTTCGATTCGTGCAGAAGTCGTCCGATCAAAGTGGACTTGCCGTCGTCCACACTTCCGCAGGTGATGAACCGGAGGGTTGGCACGTAGCCCATCAGAAATACCCTTCCTGTTTCTTCTTTTCCATGGAACCCGGCTGGTCCGAATCAATCAGTCGCCCTTGCCGTTCTGAAACGCGGGCCCGGAAGGTCTCGGCGATGATCTCTTCGAGGGTTGCAGCCTCGCTCTCGATGGCGCCAGTCAACGGATAGCAGCCCAGGGTCCGGAACCGGACCATGCGCATCTGGGGCGTTTCTCCTGGCTCAAGGGGGAGGCGGTCATCGTCCATCATGATCCAGGTCCCACCGCGCAGGACCACTGGGCGCTCCTTCGCGAAATACAAGGGGACGATCGGTATCCGCTCCCGGTGGAGGTATTGCCAGATGTCCCGCTCGGTCCAGTTGGAGAGGGGGAAGACCCTGAGTGTTTCACCCCTCTTGATACGGGTGTTGAACAGGTTCCACAACTCCGGTCGCTGTTTCTTCGGATCCCAGCGATGGCCCGCGGAACGGAAGGAGAAGATGCGCTCCTTGGCGCGGGATTTTTCTTCGTCGCGCCGGGCCCCGCCGAACACCATGTCGAAACCGTGAAGATCCAGGGCTTGCTTGAGCGCTTCCGTCTTCATGACATCCGTGAAATAGGAGGAGCCATGCGAAAAAGGGTTGACGCCCGCAGCCAGTCCGTCCTGGTTCGTGTAGGTGAGCAGGGCCATTCCGGATTCCGCCACCATGCGTTCACGGTGCGCATACATCTCCCTGAACTTCCAGGTCGTGTCCACATGCAGAAGGGGAAACGGCGGCGCGGCCGGATAAAAAGCCTTACGGGCCAGGTGCAGCATCACCGACGAATCCTTGCCGATGGAATACAACATGACTGGATTCTCGGCCCCCGCGACGGCTTCGCGGATGATCTCGATGCTTTCCGATTCCAGGGAGTTTCCATTCATGGCGGGCCTTGGCTGTGAGGGTACCAGCGCCGGGGAGGCTCGTCAGGATGTGATCCAGGCCGGGCCAGCCGCGCGCAGCGCGGCGTCACTGGGTCCAGCGCGTATGATCTATACAAAGCGGCAGCCGCGATTCACCTGGAACCACGCACTGAGGCCCCATGAACCCTGAACCCATGGAACCACTTCCTGACCTGACGCCGAAGGTGTTTTGCATCGGCTTCAACAAGACCGGGACCTCTTCGGTGGGCTTGGCCTTGAGGGATGTAGGCTACGTGCCCTTCGCAACGCCGCGGATCCTGAATGACGGGCTCTTTTACCAGGATGTTTTCAGCGGGAACTTTACCGCCATGATTGAAACCGCCCGGCATTTCCGCGCGTTCAAGGACCGGCCCTGGAACATGTGCGGCGCCTTCCGGGCCCTCGATATCGCATTCCGCGGCAGCCAGTTCATCCTCACAGTGCGCGATGAAGAAGCCTGGTGGGGGTCCGTCCACCGGTGGGTGACCGTCGAGAAGCCCCATATGCTGACCGTCTACATGGCCCACCTCGGTGTGTCCCGGTTCACCCGGCAGGCCTTCATCGAGGGCTACCGGCGCCACAACGAGGAGATCCGCGCGCATTTCCGGAATCGGGCCGATCTGTTGGAGATGGACCTGGGGGCCGGCCACGGATGGCCGGAACTTTGCGGATTCCTGGGGATGCCATCCCAGGACAGACCCTTCCACCATGTCAACGAACAGAACTATACAGTGGCCACAACCGTGTTCGCCGGCCCCAGGGTCCACCGGGTCTCAACCAGTGGGATCTGAAGACGGCTTGGCTGCTTAACCGATGACCTCCAGGTTTTGGATCACCGCGTCATACGCCATTCCGTTGGCCTCATACCAAGTATCGTTCATTAATAAAGAAACTAAAATCACCGCCAAGGCGCCAAGAACGCCAAGAGTCCAGTGGCCTCGCGAAACGACTCGGCTGATATCGAGAATGGAATTCATCGTGTGCCAGCTTCGCGGTTTGAATTCAGGTGGCCCGGCAGTGGCCTCACGCTTGAGTGTGAGCCGCGCCGGACCACCTGAATT
>JANXQX010000337.1 GCA_025353305.1 Holophagaceae bacterium | reverse complement strand
GGCCGTTGTGGACCAGTTTGGGGAACCCCGGCGAACCGAAATCGTGGGCTATTCCGGCAACATCCGCATGGAAGATGTGGTTCCAGACGACCCGATGGTCGTCACGATGTCCAAGGCCGGCTACATCAAACGCACAGACCTGGTTGCCTATCGCCGCCAGAAACGTGGCGGCAAGGGCAAGCTGGGCATGAAGACCAAGGACGAGGATTTTGTCGAGCAACTCTTCCTGACCAAGGCCCACGACACCCTGATGGCCTTCACCGATCGCGGATACGTTTACGCCCTCAAGGTCTACGATCTGCCGGAGGTGGCCGCCAATACCCGCGGCAAGCACATCAAGAACCTGATCAGCTTGAAAGATGGCGAAAATGTCGTGACGCTGATGGCGCTGCGAGAATTCCCGGTCGGCGAACACCTCGTCTTCGCGACCAGCGACGGCACCGTTAAGCGCACTTCTCTCAGCCTTTACGCGAATATTCGCGCCAACGGACTGATTGCGCTCAACATCGACGACGGCAACAGTCTTGTGGCGGTACGCCGCTCCCATGGGGACCAGCAAATCCTGTTGGCCACCGCCCAGGGCAAGGCGATCCGCTTCGGGGAAGAAGACATCCGCGCCGTAGGTCGAGTAGCCACTGGCGTGCGAGGGATGCGCCTTGGGTCTGGTGATAGGATTGTGGACATGGAAGTGGCCGATGCCCTGCCGGATTTGCCGGAAGGCGTCCTGGCCGACGAAAGCACCGCCGATCACGGCATGTTGCTCACCGTTACCGAAAAGGGCTACGGGAAACGCTCGCTCCTGCAGGATTACCGCCTTCAGGGCAGGGGCGGCACAGGCGTCATCAATATCCGCGCGGGTGTTCGCAATGGCCCCGTGGTGGGCTTCAAACTCGTCAAGTTCGGCGAAGGTTGTCTCCTGATCAGCCAGGAGGGCATGGTCATCAAGTTCCTTATCGACGAGGTCCGCAAGACGGGCCGCGCGGCTCAAGGCGTCAAGCTCCTGAACCTTGGATCCAACCAGGACAAGGTCGTCGGCATAGCCAAGATCGAAGCCAGCGCCATGGCCTTCGACGATGAAGAAGACCTGGTGGTGGACGCCGAGCTGGCCAGCCCCGGTCCCGACGAGAGCGGGCAGCAACCGAAACTGGGACTATAAAAAGGGGCCGCGAAAGCGGCCCTTTTCATTCCAGATACTCGCCCCAGTCCCCACCCGGGAGCTCGATGCCCTCACGCTCCAAGCGAAGCACGCGCTCCTCGGGGAACACATATGCCCAGGCGGCGTAGGTTTGGCCGCTTTCCAGGATGACCGGAACCATCTTGCGCTCGAACCGGCCCTCGGAAACGCCTTCCTGCTGGTCCAGGTCGTCCAACGCGGATTCCAAGCCCTCTTCATCCTCATACCCGACGAACTCCCCAAGCACCCAGCCCGACCCTGGGGGCAGCGCGCCAGGCATGGCCCCAGATACCATCGCGGCCTGACGGGTTTCTGCCAGATGAAACAGGCGCCCTGGCGCATAGGCCCTAGTGTGCCCAAGGGGCTTCGTGCGCTTCAACCAGACATGGTTAGGCCCGCCCTCACGAAGTGCGCCATAAACGAACAGCCCATCGGATTCCATCAGCTTGCGGCCAAAATCACGCGGCTTTCCACGTTCACTCTGGGATCGGGAAGTGTGCCCCCAGGGCGAACACCTCCTCCTGAAGCGCAGAGATGGCGGCTTCGTCATCCTTCTCCCTGAGGGCGCGATCAATCCAAGCCGCAATTTGGGTCATTTCAGGTTCCTTCATGCCCCGGGTGGTGAGAGCGGGGGAGCCAAGCCGGATCCCTGAAGGTTTGAGCGGGGGATTGGGATCAAAGGGAATGCCGTTCTTATTGACGGTCAATCCGGCGCGGTCCAGCACCTTTTCCGCCTCGTTCCCCAGGATCCCCTGGGCAAAGACATCCACCAGAATCAGGTGGTTGTCGGTTCCACCGCTGACGACCCGCCAACCCTTGTCCGCGAGCGCAGAAGCGAGGGCCTGAGCATTCGAGATAACCTGCCCGCTGTAGGCCTTGAATTCTGGCCGCAGCGCTTCCGCGAAGGCCACAGCTTTGGCCGCGATCACGTGCATAAGCGGCCCACCCTGGATGCCCGGGAACACTGCCCGGTCGAGGTCTTTGGCGTACTTTTCCCGGCAGAGGACCAAGCCGCCGCGTGGTCCCCTCAATGTCTTGTGGGTGGTGGTGGTGACGAAATCCGCGTGCGGCACGGGGCTTGGATGATGGCCCGTCGCGACCAGTCCCGCAATATGGGCCATGTCCACCATCACCAGGGCGCCGACTTCGTCCGCGATGGCGCGGAATGCGGGGAAATCAAAGGTGCGGGGGTAGGCCGAAGCCCCCACAACGATCATTTTGGGCCGGTGCTCCAGGGCGAGGCTGCGAACTTCGTCCATGTCTACCCGTTCGTCCTCTTTGCGCACGTGGTAGCCCACGAATTTATAGAGCACGCCACTGCTGTTGAGAGGGTGTCCGTGAGTCAAATGGCCACCATGGGCCAGAGCCAACCCAAGCACCGTGTCACCGGGTTTCAGCATGGCAAAATAGACCGCCATATTGGCCTGGGCGCCGCTATGGGGCTGTACGTTGGCGTGTTCGGAACCAAAGAGTTCTTTGGCGCGGTCCCGTGCCAAGGATTCAACAACGTCCACGTTCACACAGCCACCGTAGTAGCGCTTGCCAGGATATCCCTCGGCATACTTGTTGGTAAAGTGGCTGCCCATAGCCTGCATCACCGCGACCGACGCATAATTTTCAGACGCGATAAGTTCGAGGTGATGGCGCTGGCGATCAAGCTCATTCCGCAATGCCTCAATTACCGCAGCATCTTCCCGCTGAAGAACTTCGTACACGGTCTCCCCCTTGAAGGAATTCTGGCATGGGGACTGGCTTTGGGGTTTATGGAATTCAAGGTTGACGCCGATCAACGGCGAGACCCGGCAAGCCGGTTAAACCAGAAAAAATCCGCGATACCAAACCAGACGGAGGTCCACGCGGAATTCGCGATTCCATCCTTTGGGGCGTTGTTCCATGTGGAACAATCAACTATCGATGCAGGATGTGGCTACAGGTTTAAATCAGCACGAAAGGAAAGTGGAATCCGCGCCGACGAGCAAAATTAGCTAACAGTAATAATTACAAAGACTTATAAGACTTCAGCACACGGGAGTAAGCGCGTCTGGGTTGGGACGTAGCGTGATTACCTGACGGGAGGGGGACCGCCCGGAAGGCTCGGTGGGCGCCATGGGAACCCGGGTAACTGCTTTGGTCGCTAGGGGTTTCGGGCTTGGGGCCGCTTACCCCCTGCCAAGGCTGGGCTAGATTTGGTGGCCGAAGCCGGACACCAAGAGGGGACCAGTTGCTGTTATTTCCGGTTGCTATTTCAATTCTTGAGGAGGGGGAAAACGGGGGAGCGTGGGTGGTCCCGAGCCTTGGCCTCGCCCCCTTGGAAAAGAACCAATTTACCGGCGTCGAACTTCAGGGGCGAAAGGTCCAAACTGCATAGCTCCTGGAGACAGCGGAATGGCTGTCCGGAGCGCAGGCTGGAGTAGGGTTCCGCGGGTTCTGCCAAACTGGGGGGATGGACGAACCCTTTCTCCCCCCCAGTGATGCGCCTGAGCTTGAGCGGTTTGAGCATCCCCTGGCTCAGCGCTATGCCACCAAGGCCATGGTGCGCCTGCTTTCCCCGTTGTACCGGCAGCGGGTCTGGAGGCGGCTCTGGATTGCCCTGGCTGAAAGCGAGATGGAGCTGGGGCTGCCGATCCAGGCCGGGCAAATCGCCGAAATGCGGGCCACCCAGGACAGCGTGGATCTTGAAATAATCGCCAAGCACGAAGCCGCGCTGCGCCACGACGTGATGGCCGCGATCCATGCCTGGGGCGAGCAGGCGCCCAAGGCCCGGCCCATCATGCATTTGGGAGCCACGAGCTGTTTTGTGACCGATAATGGCGACTTGTTGATCTGCCATGAAGCATTGCGGCTTCTTCGCATTCGCTTGCTGAATACCATCGCGGCCCTTTCGAAATTCGCGGATGACTGGAAAGATCAGCCGACTTTGGGTTTCACGCATTTCCAGCCGGCCCAGCCCACCACGGTCGGAAAGCGGGCCTGCCTTTGGATCCAGGATCTATTGCTGGACCTCGAGGATCTGGACCATCTGGTCGCCACCACCCCCGTCCGCGGAATCAAGGGCACCACCGGGACCCAGGCCAGTTTCCTGGAGTTGTTCGAAGGCAATGGCAAACAAGTGGACGCCTTGGAAAATCTGTTCTGCCAAAAGGTCGGATTCAAGGCGATTCCAGTCAGCGGCCAAACCGCCACGCGAAAGCTGGAGGACCGAATCGGCCAGGTGCTCTGTGGTCTTGCTGCCTCCGCCAGCAAGTTTGCCTCCGACCTGCGCCTACTCCAGCACCTCAAGGAAGTCGAGGAACCCTTCGAGCAGAACCAGATCGGCTCCAGCGCCATGCCCTACAAGCGGAATCCCATGCGCAGCGAGCGCATCAACAGCCTTTCCCGGTTCGTGCTGGGGCTGATGCCTTCCACCTACCAGACCAGCGCCACCCAGTGGCTGGAGCGCACCCTGGACGACAGCGCCCACCGACGGTTGACGATCTCCCAGGGACTGCTGGCCGCCGATGCAATCCTGTCGCTCTATCTCAATGTGGCGTCTGGATTGGTGGTCTACCCGAAGATGATCGAAGCCCGACTGAACCAGGAGCTGCCCTTCATGGCCGCCGAGTTGCTGCTCATGGAGGCCGTCAAACGCGGCGGGGATCGCCAGGATCTGCATGAGCGATTCCGACGGGCGTCCCTGGAAGCCGGCCGTCGCATCAAGGAGGAAGGCAGGGGCAATGAATTGCTCTCACTGCTCGCGGCGGATCCAGCCTGGGGCATGAACGAGGTCGAACTGGCGTCCCTCTTGGATCCCCACCGGTTTACGGGTCGTGCTGGAGAGCAGGTCAGGGCCTTCCTGTCGACGGAGGTAAAAGCTGCACTGAGCGGTCACGTGCCGGCAGCATCCACCGAGATTCGCGTATGAAGGAATCAACATGCTGAAAATCGCCGTCATCGGCGCCCAGACGTTATTGGGTCGTGAGCTTGTGGCCGCCTTGGAGCCGCAGGACTGTTCGGTCTTGCCGCTTGCCACGGGGCCCATGACCAAACAAGACGAAGAGGGGGATCTGCTTGTCTTTGCGCCGGAGCCCGCACTGCTCCAGGGTTTGCATGTGGTCATCCTGGCGGATTCCCCGATAGTGCCTGATCTGTTCCAGGGCTACCCCGGACGAATCCTGGATCTGCGCCCGGAAGCGGATACGAAGGAATCTGGCGAACCCATGCCGTTATCGGGGGAGTGGCCCATCGGCACCCTCCGCTTTCGAGGGCGGTCTGCGTTGGAGCAGGTGCTGGCCCAATTGCCTCTTCTTGTGGATGGTATCGGGGAAGTATCCGGGACCCACCTTCGCTCGATCGCCCACCTGGGTGATCTGGGGCTCGGGGCGCTCATGGAACAGACCGCCGCGGTCATCCGGGGCGAAGAACCCGATACCCACACCCTGGGCTACCGGGCCGCCTTTGAACTGGTGCCGCAATCCCCCAGGGGGAATCTTGTGGAGGTGCGCACGCCAACCTTCCATGGGGATCTGCTCGTTCTGAATCTGCGCGCCACCGAAGGCAAGCACCTTGCACTGAAGCCGCCCCCCGAGGGGGTTGCCTGGGTGGAACAACCCCCAACCTCAAGGGATGTGGCCGTCAGCATCAACCTGCTGGCCCACCTCGGCCTTTCCGCCGATGCCAAGCAGGGCATGCTCACGCTCGGCTTCGATCCCATCCTTTGGGGGATTCTCCGGCCCACGCTGAGGCTCCTGGGTCTTTAGATGTAAATTCCCAATGGCCAAAAAACTCGATCTACCCCAGGGACGCGGCGACTTCTTCAAGTCGCTGGGGACCCTCATGGCGGGTTTCATGGCGGAGCAGGTGGAAGATGCAATCACGAAGGCCAACCCCAAGGTTTTGCGGCCTCCGGGGGCCCTGGATGAATTCGCCTTTTTGACCGCCTGCACCCGTTGCGGCGACTGCATTCCCGCCTGCCCCCAGGATTCCATCATCAAGGGTGGCCCCAACATGGGCCTGGGGCTCAACGCGCCCTACATTGATCCACGCGCGATGCCATGCTTCCTCTGCAGCGATCTGCCCTGCATCAAGGCCTGCCCCGAGGAAGCCGGAGCCCTGATCTGGCCCGAGCGGAAAGCCAAGGATGGTGAAGTACTGGAGGGACCGCGGGCAGTGCATATGGGTACCGCCCGGATAAAAGCAGAGCTGTGCCTGACGTATGAACACGATGGCCAAAGCAGCCAGGCTTGCCGCACCTGTGTGGATCGCTGTCCCTATCCAGGCGTTGCCATCCGCATTCTGGACACGGAGAGCGGCAGCATTCCTCATCCAGAAGTGATCGAGGAGTACTGCACCGGATGTGGACTTTGTGTATTCGGCTGCCCCACGGTCCAGCCCGCCATCGTGGTGGAGCCGAGGCGGTGAATGGTCAAGGGCTCGAGCCGCGCGAGATTGAGGCATTGCCTCAAAGCCGCATCCCTGCTAGTTTTTCAGGGCCTAGCAGGGAAACAGCATGAACCCAATGCGCCACATCGGTCACTCGAGAATCCGTAAGGAAGGTCGGGGCAAAGTCATCGGCGCCGCCCAATACACCGATGATGTGCGGATGGCGGGCCTGCTTTACGGCGTGACCGTGCGTTCGTCGGCGCCCAGGGGCATTCTCAAAGGCATCGAGTTCGGAGAAGGCATTCCCTGGCATGAATTTGTAATCGTCACGGCCAAGGATGTTCCAGGGGATTTATACGTGGCGCTCATCGAGCAGGACCAGCCTTTCTTGGCGCTGGACCGCATCAATCATCCCGAAGAACCAGTGGTGCTGTTGGCCCACGAGGACCGCTATCTGCTCGAGAAGGCCAGGACCGCAGTGCGTCTGGTCGTCGAACCGCTGCCACCACTTTTTGATCTCGAAGAATCCCTTGCCTGCAAAGAGGTGATCTGGGGCCAGGACAATCTGTTCAAGAAGCTCTTGATCGAAAAGGGTGACGTGGATTCAGCCTGGGCCGGGGCCGCCTACATCGTCGAAGGTGAATACAAGACCGGCGCCCAGGAACAGCTATACATCGAGCCGAATGGCGCCATCGCGGTTGCCAAGGCCGAAGAAGGCGTCACGGTTTGGGGCTCGCTGCAATGTCCGTATTACGTACACAAAGCCCTGAAATCGCTCTTTAATCTGCCAGATGACAAGATTCGTGTCATCCAGATGGAAACCGGGGGCGGTTTTGGCGGCAAGGAGGACTACCCCAACCTGATCGCGGGGCATGCGGCGCTGCTCTCCTGGAAGGCTGGCGGGTGGCCCGTGAAGATCGCCTACGATCGCGAAGAGGACATGGTGGCCACCACCAAGCGCCACCCATCCCGCACCCGCATCCGCAGCGCCTTTGATACCGAGGGGCGCCTGTTGGCCCTGGATATTGATTTTGCCCTGGATGGCGGGGCCTACCTGACCCTGACGCCCGTGGTGCTGAGCCGCGGCGCCATCCATGCGGGCGGTCCTTACCGCTGCCCCAACACTCGCATCCGAGCCCGGGCGGTGGCCACCAATACCCCGCCTCATGGCGCCTTCCGTGGGTTTGGCGCACCCCAGAGCCTGTTCGCCATCGAGCGCCACATGAACGTGGCGGCGGCCCAAATGGGGATGGACCCCATCGCGATCCGAAAACAGAATCTGCTCCGGATGGGCGATGCTACCGCAACGGGACAGATCATAAAGGAGGCAATTGATCTGCCCGGACTCTTGGATCGTGCGCTTGAAAAGTTGGATTATGCGGCGAAAAAAGAGAGCGTTCAGATCCACAATGCGAGTGCAGGCCCCATCAAGAAAGGTCTCGGGTTCGCGACTTTCATGCACGGTTGCGGCTTCACGGGAGCCGGAGAATCCCATCTGGCCTCGGTGGCGTGTGTCGAAGGCCGGGCGGATGGCAAGATCCACATTCTGGCGGCGTCCACGGAAATGGGGCAGGGAGCCAACACCATCCTCAGCCAGGTGGTTGCCGAAATTTTGAGAGTGCCACTGGAGTATGTGGAGGTGGTTCGGCCGGACACCGCCCTGGTGCCGGACAGCGGGCCCACCGTCGCTTCCCGGACGACCATGGTGGTGGGCAAGCTGGTGCAGGAGGCCGCCATCGGTCTGCGCCAGACCTTGCTTCAATCGGGCCTGCTCGTGGAGCCCTACGATGGGAATTCATTTTCAAACGCTGTGAAGAATTACATAGCGAATAATGGTCATTTGAAGGCCTATTCCCAATACAACACGCCGCCTAATATCGTCTGGGACGACCAGCTTTACAAAGGCGATGCCTACACGACCTTTGCCTGGGCCTGTTACGCGACCGAAGTGGCCGTGGATACCCGCACCTTCGAGGTCCAGGTCGAAGACTTCGTAGCCTTGCAGGAAGTCGGGCGGGTGCTGAATCCCACCCTGGCCGAAGGCCAGATTGAAGGCGGCGTGGCCCAGGGCATCGGCTACGGCCTTTCCGAGCATGTGGTGTGGGATCAGGGCCGCATGGCCAACGGCCAGATGACCAACTACATCATGGCCACCAGCATGGATCTGCCCCGCATCCGAGTTTACTTCGAAGAGAACCCCTATACGCTCGGTCCCGGTGGCGCCAAGGGCTTGGGAGAATTGCCCATGGATGGTCCCGCCCCGGCCCTGCTCAATGCGGTACAGGACGCCCTGGGTACCACGGCACCGCGGGAGATACCCCTGACGCCCGAACGATTGATGGAGCTGCTTGAGCCGTCCAATGTCTGAAAAAATGAAGTTATCCCTCAAGGTCAATGGAGCTTCACGAACCGTTGATGTCTGGCCCATGGCCCGGCTCCTGGATGTGATTCGTGAAGATCTGGGCCTGACGGGAACCAAGGAGGGCTGCGGCGAAGGTGAGTGCGGCGCCTGTTCGGTGATCCTGAATGGTGAACTTGTGAACAGCTGCCTGGTGCCAGCCGTACAAGCCGAAGGCGCCGAACTGCGCACCATCGAAGGCGTCGCGACGGACGAACAGCTTCATGGTGTGCAGGAGTCGTTTCTCCACTGCGGCGGCGCCCAGTGCGGCATCTGCACTCCGGGCATGATCATGGCTACCGTCGACTTGCTTCAGCGCTGCCCGCATCCCGATGAAACGCAAATCCGCGATGGCCTGGCGGGGAATCTCTGCCGGTGCACGGGCTATGTGAAGATCGTGGATTCGGTGGCCCACGCCGCGGCGCGAGCCCTTCAAGTGGCCGAGGAGTCCCGGCCATGAGGGGCCAGGCTCCGGACTGCACCGTCCAAACGCCGGTATCGCTGATTGGCGCCTTGGAGCTCCTCTTCGCCGAGAAAGGCGCCTGGCGTCCGCTTGCGGGGGGCACGGACCTGATGGTCCCCTTCGCCGCGGGCACTTCGCCCTTCACCCGATTCCTGAATCTGTGGGGCCTCGATGAGTTGCGGGGGATCGAAACTTCTCCCGACAGCATCACCCTGGGCGCCCTGACCACCTATTCGGAGATGCGCAACCATCCGCTGATTGCCGCCGAATTTCCCAACCTTGTGCAAAGCGCGTGGGTGACTGGCGCCATGGCCATCCAGAACCGCGGCACGATCGCCGGCAACATCGCCAACGGCAGCCCCGCCGCCGACACGCCGCCCAGCCTGCTGGCCTACGGCGCCGAAGTGCAGCTGCAATCCCTCGCGGGGTCCCGCTGGGTGCCCTATGAGACCTTCCACACGGGTTACAAACAGAGCGTGATGCTCCCGGAAGAACTCCTCACCCGGATCCGTGTCTGGCGACCCAAGGGCGACAATTTCCACTTCTTCCGCAAAGTGGGTACCCGGAAGGCCCAGGCCATTTCCAAGGTCTGCCTGGCCGCATATGCCCGGGCCGAAGGGGGCCGCGTGGTTGAATTCCGGTTGGGCATGGGCAGCGTGGCCCCGGTGCCGTTGAGGGCCTTGACCACGGAGATGCGGATCCAGGGACAACGGATTGATGCGCTCGACAACCGCATTATCGCTGGTGCCCAATTGGCCCTGATGGAGGACATCCGCCCCATCGACGACATCCGCAGCACCGCCAACTACCGGCGCAAGGTGTCGGTAAACGTGCTGAGGCAGCTGCTGGAGGAAATGATCGAGCGTTTCAAGCGACCGTGAGCACAAAGCTGGCCAGCCACTAATAAAAAATATATCTACAGTGATAATCTATTTTTCCTGCCCATGTCCATCCTAACCCCCGCTCCTGTAATCCAGATCCGCCTGGCGGAGAGTTACCGGAATCTGCCGGAGGCGCAGCGCGCCATCGCCGATGTCCTGATGGCGGATCCGTTG
>JANXQX010000218.1 GCA_025353305.1 Holophagaceae bacterium | reverse complement strand
CAGCGAAACCCTGCGCGCGCTGGCCCGGGCCCGGGCCATGGAGAACCAGGCCTATCTGGTGCTCTCGAACCGTGTGGGCCGAAGCGCCGATGGGACCTCCTTCTGCGGCGGGTCCATGATCGTGGCGCCCGATGGGGCACTACTCGCCGATGCGGGGGAAGTGGAGACCGTCATCTTCGCGGAGATTGATGCCGCGGTGGTGAGGGAGGCGCGGCGTGCATTTCCGGTGCTTGGGCTGAGGGCAGAGGGGCTGGATTACTGAGGGCACTTTCTCATTCACCTGTGTTCATCCTCTCCATCTGTGGTTTCAATAAACCATGGCCGCCGCTCTCACCTTCCGCCCCATACGACCCGAGGATGACGCTTCAGTCGCGGCGGTCATCCGCACGGTGATGCCGCAGTTCGGCGCCGATGGGCCGGGCTTCGCGATCCATGATCCGGAGGTGGACGGAATGTGCGAGGCGTATTCGGTGCCTGGCGCCGCCTACTTCGTGGTGGAAACCGATGGCGGCCGTGTCCTCGGCGGGGGTGGCATCGCCAGGCTCGAAGGAGGGGAATCAGGTGTCTGTGAATTGCGGAAGATGTATTTCCTGGATGAGGCCCGTGGCACCGGCACGGGCGAGAAGCTGCTACGGCACTGCCTTTCCGTCGCCAAGGAACTGGGTTATCAAACGTGCTACCTGGAAACCCTGAGCGGCATGGACGCGGCCATGCGCCTGTATGAAAGGCTCGGGTTCAAGAAACTGAGCGCGCCCATGGGGGCTACGGGTCATCGCGGCTGCGACCGATGGTACGCGAGGGAACTATGAGAGGCAGTGGGCTGTGGGCAGTGGGCTGTAGGTTCATTGGGAGAGCGCCTTTGGCGCGGCCTGATGTTTCAATGCGGCCCTGTTGGCCGCGCCAAACCGCCCTCAGCCTTGCCCCCCGCGCCCACAGTCCACAGCCTACAGCCCACAGCCTACAGCCCGCAGCCCACAGCCTTAATCCCCCGAGCCTTCGATGATTATCGGCCTTGGCACCGACCTCTGTCCGCCTACCCGATGGCAGCATCTCATCGGACGTTTTGGCGCTGAAAGATGTGCGAACAAATTTCTCCACCAGGATGAGGCCGCCTACCTGCTGGGGGGCAACAGGGAGCGCCTGGCAGAACGCTTGGCGGGGCGCTGGGCGCTGAGGGAGGCTTTCGGAAAAGCACTGGGTCTGGGCCTGAGTGGATGGTCCTGGAAATCGCTGCGGTACATGAATGGAAAGCTGTGGTCCGAGGGAACCCTTTCAGATCACATGGCCGGGCGGGGGATCACGCGGATCCACGCGTCCATCAGCCACGATGGGGATGTCGCCATGGCTTTCGTCATTCTAGAGGGCCCGGAATAGCGCCAGCACGCGGATCTCAGCGGCCCCGGCCTTCGTGAGCCATTGCGCGCAGCGCAGCAGCGTGGTGCCCGTGGTCCACACATCGTCCACCAGCAGAATGGTCTTGCCTTCGATATCCATGCGGCCTCTCAACCCAAAGGCTTTCTGGGGCAGACGTCTTCGTCTGCTTTCAGGCAGGCCGGTCTGGCGCGGACTGCGAAGAGGTTTCCGGAGCAGCGGCAGGTAGGGTTTCTCCACGCGTTTGGCCACGAGCCGCGCCACATCCTCCGCCAGATCAAAGCCGCGGCTCCACCGCCGCCAGGGGTGTGCAGGCACGGTGGTGATGAGGTCCACTTCCGCGGTGAACTCCGGCAGAGGTGCAGCTTCCGCTCGGCCCAGAAGCGCCGCCCGCCAACCCCATTCACCTGCCTTGATGCCCGGCATGATCAAAGCGCCCAAGGCCGGTCGCCCACCGTGGTAATTCCAAAGCGCGTCGCCGTGTGTCCAGGCGACCGGCTCGGGGCATTCGCGGTCGCTGCCATGGACCAAAGCGCAGCGCTCGCAACGATCAAGCGGCAGCGGCGCCAGGCTTGACCAGCATCGGCCGCAAAGACCTGCTTCAGAAGATCCCTTGAGTTCTCCCAGGCAACCACGGCAGCGCAGGGCCTCGCCACGCAGACGTAAAAAAGCTCCCAGGAAGGGGAGCTTTTTTGGCATTTCAAATGGGGCCACTAGACCTCCCCATTCTCCATTTGTTTCCGGATCACGCTGTGGTGCCGGCCGTAGAAGAAGTAGATCACCATGCCAATTGCCAGCCAGGCGAAGAGCCTCAACCAGTTCGCGGCGGGCAGGGAGAACATCAACAGCAGGCACATCAGAATTCCCATCACGGGGACCACGGGCACCATGGGGCAGCGGAAGGGGCGCTCGGCGCCGGGGTTCGTGCGGCGCATGATGAGCACCGCCGCGCACACGATGACGAAGGCGAACAAAGTGCCGATGTTGGTGAGGTGCAGCAGCGCGTCGATGGGCAGGAAACCGGCCAGGAAGATCACGAAGATGCCGACGCAAATGGTGGACTTCCAAGGGGTCCGGAATTTCGGATGGACCGCGCCGAAAATCGATTTTGGGACGAGGCCGTCGCGAGCCATGGCCAGGAAGACCCTAGGCCCGCTGAGCATCATCACCAGCAGCACGGAAGTGATGCCCGCCACGCCTGCGGTCGCGATCAGGCCTTCCGCCCAGCCGATGCCCTTTTGTGCGAAGGCAAGGGAAACCGGGGCGGCGGTGTCTAGCTGGTTGTACTTCACCATGCCGGTGAGCACGGCCACCACCAAGATGTAAAGGATGGTGCAGACGACCAGCGAGGTCACGATGCCGATGGGCACGTCCCGTTTCGGGTTCCTTGCTTCCTCGGTGTGGGTGGACACCGAATCAAAGCCGATATAGGCGAAGAAGATGATGGCCGCTCCCGCGAGCATGCCCCGAGGCTCGCCGGTAGGTGACAGCTGTCCGGCAACGTGGTGGCCGAAGAAGCTGAGCCCCGTCCAGCCGTATGGTGCGAAGGGATCCCAGTTGGCCTTCTCGATGAAAAACGCGCCCACGCCGATCACGAAAAGCACCGCGGCAACCTTGATGCCCACCATGGCGGCATTGAAGTTGGCGCTTTCCTGGATGCCCTTCACCAGGATGGCCGTCACGATGATCACGATGATGACGGCCGGGAGGTTGATGAAGGATCCCGTGGAGTCGAAACCGCCCGTGGCCGCATTGTATTTCCATGGCGATTCCGTGAAAAGTTTAGGTACGTGGACACCCAACTTGGCAAGGACATTCTGGAAATAGCCCGACCAGCCCGTGGCCACTGTGGCGCTGCCTACCGCGTATTCGAGCACCAGGTCCCATCCGATGATCCAGGCGAAAAGCTCGCCCAGCGTGGCATAAGCATAGGTGAAGGCTGAACCTGCCACGGGAACCATGGATGCGAATTCCGCATAGCAAAGCGCCGCAAAGATGCACGTGATGCCCGCCACGACATAGGAGAGCATCAGGGAGGGGCCCGCGACATTGTGCGCGGCGGCTCCGGTGGCCACGAAGATGCCGGCGCCGATGATCGCTCCGATGCCGAGGGCCGTGAGCTGCACGGGACCCAGGATCCGCCGGAGCCGATTCTCGCCCTCGCCTTCAGCTTCTTCCAGGAGGAGCTTCAGGGACTTGGTGGCGAAATACTGATTCCTGGTCGGTGGGCGATCGGCCACGGGCATCTCCTGCGAGGCAACACGGCTGAGAGCCGTCTGCTTAGTGGGTTTATTGAGGGGTGGGCATTCCAGTCTCCACCCATAGGTCTGGTTGCTCCGGATTTCAGGTGAAGATCTCTGAAGATGCCCCAGGGCTCCGCCAGGGTCAAGAAGAACCTATCTCAGGCCAGCCAGGGATCCAGGCATTGCGGCTTTGCGCTTGAGCCCGTATTCGGGCAGGCTGGATTTTTCATGGAAACCAAATGAACCAAGCTTTGTGGGAAGACTTCGCGCCATCCAAACGCTGTGACTGGGTGGACCAGCTGCGGGGTTGGGCGGTGCTGGTGATGATGGAAGTGCACTGCGTGAACGTATGGCTCAATCTCTCTCTGCGGCCGGACTGGCTCAACTACCTGAATGGTCTGGTGGCGCCCAGTTTCCTGATGTGCGCGGGCTTCAGCCTGGTGCTTTCGACCTTCCGCTCCGACGGGACCCTTCGACCCTTCATGGACAGTTTCAAGCGCTATCTCTTCATCCTCGCCTGCGCCTACTTGTTACATGCGCCAGGTCTCACATTGGCGGAATGGACCGTGCTCGCCACCCAGCAGAAATGGCGCGAGCTGTTCAAGATCGATGTGATGCAATGCATCGTTTATTCCCTGCTGATTTTGCAGGGGTTGGCGCGGGCCCTGAAACGGCCAAGGGTCTTCACGTTCGTGGCGCTCGCGCTGGCGGTCTACATCCC
>JANXQX010000235.1 GCA_025353305.1 Holophagaceae bacterium | reverse complement strand
CGCCGACGACCTGGACGGCACCATCATCGAAGAAGAGATCGCCCACGATGCCGGCGCGCAAACCCCGCAGGGCCTCACGAAGACAGAACTGGCGCGCCTCATCCGCGCCGCGGGCTTCGAACCACTGGAGCGCGACAATCTGTACAACACTTACGCGGAAGAGGTCCCGCTTCATGGATTCCAAGCCTGAGCTACGAAAGCGGATCCGCGCCCTGCGGGATGGCCTTGCAGAGGATGAGCACCGGCGGCACTCCGCGCTGATCTGCAATTCGCTTCAACAGTTCTGTGTCAGCCGCCGCATCCATCGCATCGCGGCTTTCTGGCCCATCGGATCCGAAGTGGATCTGCGGGGGCTGGCCAGTGCGCGCCCTGATTGGAGTTTCTATTTCCCAAAGGTCGTCTCTTCATCCCCGCCCCGCCTGGCCTGGGGCATGGAGCCGCTGGAAACCGGGTATTGGGGCCTGATGGAGCCACGATTCGCCCCGCATTTCGATCCCCCGGCCGAGTTGCTGCTGGTCCCTGGCCTGGCCTTCGACGACCGGGGCTACCGCCTTGGCTACGGGGGTGGATACTACGACGCACTCCTGGATCATGTGGGCCCGGAGATGATCGTTATGGGAATCGGCTTCGAATTGCAGATCGTGGACCACATCCCTGAAGATCCCCACGATCTTCCCGTTGATTGGCTCTGCACCGGAAAGCGCATCCGGGATCTGCGCGGATTCCAGAAAAACTAGCAGTCGTTCCTATGCGATTTTTTTCTCGAAACAGGCTTCGCCATCCTTCACGGTGGATTCGAATCCCATCCGTTTCAGGAATTCCGTATGTTCGCTTAAATGGGATCGTGTGCGGATCGTGTGGACGCTGTGCGCTTTCAGGTAATCGCTGCCTTCATCGAAAATGAATTTGCCCACCTTGTAGTCCCGGAATTGCGGAACGGTGTAATTGATCTCCACCTTGATCGTTCCCTCTTCCGCTTTGCGCGCGACAAAAAGATTTGCGATGGTCAGATCGCGCAGGACCATGAAGCAGATCCGTCCGGAATCATCAGTGAACTGGAAGTCGGGAAAGTAGTTTGCGAGATCTTTCCTATGGAACCGAAGGAAACTTCCGACGATCTGGTCGCCTGTATGGATCTGAACGAATTCGAAGTGTTCCTTCCTCGTATAGAGTTTGGCGAGTTGGACCAGATTGATGGCAAGCAGAACGCTGTTTGTCAGGACCACTGGAAGTGCATGAATGGAGGCACCATACAGTACGAAGGTGGCGTTTCCGAAAAGATTGATCCACCGGAACCACAACGCACGGGTAACGAGAAGAGATACGGCGAGGAACAGGGCAGCGAGATACCCAAGCAATGAAATCATGGCAGACGCCTTAACAACTGATGAGCAATGATATTCAATCAATATTTCTATTAAAAAATTGGAACCGTTCAGCCTAGGTTGATCAAACGTTTCTGGTTGTGTTCCTTGTGCTTCTCTTTTTGCGGAAGAGGGCCCAGGGCCCAGGGCTATTTTTTCTCTGGAAGTGGAAATTTCGTTGCTTTGGTCCGGCTCGGCCGGAAAAACAGTAAGGTCTTGCCAATGGTCCAAACGAGTTCCAGGCCTTCGATCTTCCCGCACAGGGCATCAATGACCGTCTGCTCATCTTCAAAAGTGTTGTGGTTCAGCTTGATCTTCACCAACTCCAGACTGTCCAGCATGATGTCCAGTTCCGAAACGAGCGCCGGCGTCACACCCGCCTTGCCGATGTGAACCACAGGCTTCAGGTGATGGGCTTCACCCTTCAGGTACTGGCGTTGTTTGGGTGTGAGCATGGGAATCTCCGACTAAGCCAGTGTAGGGGGCGGCTAGGTTGGGAAGAAAAACAATCGCAGAGGTTGAAGAGGTTACAGAGGTTGCAGAGGTTGCAGAGGTACTCAGAGAAGCGACACAAAAATATCGTTTTTCTGCGAACCTCGGTTTTCTCCGCGGCCCTCTGCGATAGCTTTTTCGATCCTGATCAACGCCGCCGCACCAGCACCAGGGTCCGATCGTCCGCCAGGGGCGCGCCGCGGGTGTGTCGGTCCAGCGAATGATGGATTTCATCCCCAACTAGGGGGAGGGGTTTGCTTTTATGCGCGGTCACAGCGTTCCGGATCCCGACCATGTCGAAATCGATGCCCGCGGGATTCTGGGCTTCGGTGATGCCATCGGTATACAGGGCCAGCATGTCTCCTACTTCGAGGGTCAGCTCATCCTGGCCATAGGGCGTGCCCGCCAGCATTGCCAAGGGCATGCCATGGGAACCCAATTCCACATCAGTGCCATTCGCCCTAAGCAGCAAGCCGGGATTGTGGCCTGCGTTGGTGAATTGAACTGTCCCCGTCATGGGATCAATCAGCAGAAAAAAGGCCGTGATGAAGCGGTTCTTGGCGGTGTGCAAGCCGAGTGCGCTCGAGATGCGCGAGGCCAGTTCGGATGGGGGGAGCATGATTTCCGCCCAGGCGTACATGTAGGCCGTGAACGCCGCCATCATCAGGCCCGGCCCCATGCCCTTGCCGCTCACATCGGCGATGGCGACATACATCTTGCCGTCTGGCCTGGGCCAGTAGCCGTAAAGATCTCCCGAAACCTGTCGGGAGGCCTCGTTGGAGCCGTACAGCTCCCAGCCCACGACAACAGGATCCCGTTCAGGCAGCAGCTTCTGCTGGATCTGGCGGGCCATGGCCAGCTCCTGATCCATGGCCTTCTTTTTCTGCACTTCCTCCACCAGCCTGGCGGTACGGATCTTGGCGGCGGCGATGTGGGCAAGGGCCGTCACGAGACGCAGATCATCCTCGGTGAAGGGCTCGCGATAGGCTTTGGCGTCCATGTAGATCAGGCCGATCACCTGGCCTTCATGTTCAAGGGGCGTGACCATGATGGTGGCCATGCCGCTGCGCACAATGCTTTGCGCGGCGGAAGTCCTTGGATCGTCGAACGCGTTGTTCACGAGCAGCGCCTCGCGACGATCCATGGCGGCGTCCACCAGGGTCTGGCTCAGCTTGATGGGCTTGCCCTGAAGGAACTCGTTGGTACGCACAACGACAGGCTGCAACTCGCCAGCCAGATCTTTCAGCATCACCACGCTGCGGTCCGGCTCGAAGAATTGGAAAAGCCGCTCCATCAGGTGGTCCAGCAGAATTTCCGTCGCCACGTCCTGCACCAGTTCCAAGGTGAGGTCGCTCACCATCGCCAGGGCATCGAGCCAGCGCTTCGCCTGGTTCTCGGGATGCAAGGTGCCATAGGAACCGCTGCGCAATTCAGCCGCCCGGAACACCATGGTGCCGCTGGACATTTGGTCTTTGGCGCCCTTGTCAATCTGCACCGCGGACATCATGGTGACGTTGGTGGGTTCTTCTCCCAGAGACACCATGACGGTGCCGAACACCAGTTGATCGCCGGACTTCAGGGGGTGGACGCCCTTGATCCGCTCCCCGTTCACCATGGTCCCGTTCAGGGAGCCCAGATCCTCGATCAGGGCTTTGCCATCCTGGATTTCCAGCCGCGCATGGTGCCGCGACAAGCTGGCGTCCTCGATGACGATCTCATTCTGCGCGGACCGGCCGATGCGCCAGGAAAGCGGCCCGGGCCCCAGCATTCGTGGGGCCTGTCCAGGAATATGGAGGAAGAGGAGACTCATGAATATGACAACATGATCATGCTAGCAGCGGCTTCCCTGATTTTTCCATTTTCCTTCCGGAACTCCATGGAACAGGAAGGTGAACCGGGATCCTGGCACCATGGGGGTATTCCCCTTGCTCCTGGAGCACTCATGAAAATCCTCGCCCATAAATTCTGGACAATGGCTTCGCTGTTCCTGATGGCTGCCCCGCTCTTGCTGGCGGCAGAGCCCCCCCGCACCCTGCGCGTGGATTACGTGCATCAAGGTACCGTCAGTACCGAAACCTTTGGCTTGGAACGGGTGGTGGTCGAGCCCCTGCCCTGGCCCGGAAATCCTGCGAAACCAGTGGATGATTCCAACCTGGGCAAGTTCAAGTTCGAAGTGCGGGACGCCAAGACCAAGGACCTGCTGTATTCCCGAGGTTTCGCCAGCATCTTCGGCGAATGGCAGGACACCGCCGAAGCCGCCAAGCGAAGCCGCGTATTTTCGGAATCCTTCCGGTTTCCCAAACCTTCGGCCCCGGTGGACATCCACCTGTTCCGGCGGGCCGAGGACAACGGCTGGAAGGAAGTCTGGACGTTGAATGTCGATCCAAACGCCCAGGATGTGGACAGCTCCGCGCCGCCAAGCGCCGCCGGCCTGGTGGAGATCCAGAAGAGCGGCGACCCAGCTTCGAAAGTGGATCTGCTGATCCTGGGCGATGGCTACTCCGCCGCCGAGCGGCCCAAGTTCATCAAGGACGCAAAACGGCTGGCAACCCTGCTTTTCGCCGTGCCACCCTACAAGGAACACAAAGCCGATTTCAATGTGTGGGGCCTTTGCCCGCCCTCCCTTGAAAGCGGCGTTTCGCGGCCCAGCACCGGCATCCACAGGCGCACTCCCATCGGAACCAGTTACGACGCGTTCGGGGCCGAGCGGTACGTCCTGACCTTCGACAACCGCGCCTTCAGGGATTTCGCATCCCAAGCCCCCTATGACTTCGTTGAAATCCTGGTGAACGGCCGCACTTACGGCGGCGGCGGCATTCATCAGCTGTACGGCACCGTCGCCAGCGACAACGCCTTCTCGCCCTACATTTTTGTGCATGAATTCGGCCATCATCTGGCGGGTTTGGCCGACGAGTATTACACCAGCGACTCTGTCCTGGAGACCGGGAAACCGAGGATCGAGCCCTGGGAACCCAACGTCACCGCCGATCCAAAACATCCGAAGTGGGTGGCGTTGGCGAGCCCCGGCATTGCGCTTCCTACGCCCTGGAAGAAGTCCGAATTTGAAACGTTCAGCCATGGAATCCAGGCTGAACGCCGGGCAATCCGCTCGGCGAAAAAGCCCGAAAGCGTGATGGAAGACCTTTTCCGCCGCGAGCGCGAACACGAAACACGGTTGCTGGGAACCGACGCCCACAGCGGCCAGGTGGGCGCCTTCGAGGGCGCCAATTACGAGGCCTCGGGCTACTTCCGCAGCCAGGAGGACTGCATCATGTTCACCCGGGACCAAGTGGGTTTCTGCGCCGCGTGCAGAAGAGCCATCGAGGGTGTCATCCAGCAGTACACCAGCCATTGAAGCCTAGATTCCGTAACCGTTTTCAAGGAGTTTGCATGCCACGTTTTCTGCCTTCGTTGCTTCTTGCCACGCTCCTCGCATCGCCCGCTTTGTGGTCCCAGGAAACGGCGAAAACGCCTGCCGCAGAAAACCTGAAGCCGGAGCTTGCGAAGCCGGACCCAGAGCCCAAGCCTGAGCGCTCCATCACCCATCACAGCATCCGCATGGGCGGCGGACCGCTGGCCTACACCGCCATGGCGGGGACCTTCATCCTGCGCGATTCAAAAAGCGAACCTTGGGCGCGCATCGGTTACACGGCCTACATGAAAGACGGCGCGGAGGCAGCGTCCCGGCCCATCACGTTCGCCTTCAACGGCGGCCCAGGATCTTCGTCCATCTGGTTGCACCTGGGGGTCCTCGGCCCCAAGCGGGTGGTGACGCCCAACGCAGAATTCGCCCCGCCGGCGCCCTACCGCCTGGTGGACAACGAAGACAGCCTGCTCGACATTTCCGACCTCGTGATGATCGATCCAGTGGGCACTGGCTTCAGTTGCGCGCTGGGCAAGGCCAAAGACAAGGATTTCTGGAGCGTGGATCCCGATATCGAATCCGTGTCCCGATTCATCGCGCAGTTCACCGGCGAAGCGGGCCGCTGGAACTCGCCGAAATATCTGTTGGGTGAAAGCTATGGAACCACCCGTGGCGCCGCCATCGCCGACTACACCCAATCCAACCTGGGGCTGGCATTCAATGGCGTGGTGCTGGTCTCGGTGGCCATGGACCTGGCTTCCATTTTCGTATTCCCCGGAAACGAACGGCCCTATCCCCTGTTCCTTCCAACTTTCACCGCGGTGGCGGCCTTCCATCACGCGCTACCCACCGCGGCGGACGATCTGACTGCATTATTGGCCGAAGCGCGGGCCTTCGCGATGGGCCCTTACCAATCCGCTTTGCTGAAAGGCGACCGCCTTTCCGATGCTGAATTGGATGATGCAGCCCAGAAAATGCATGCCTTCACTGGCCTCTCGGTGGACTACATCAAAGCCGCGCGGCTGCGGGTCAATCCCAATGCTTTCCGTCAGGAACTGCTTCGAACCAGAGGGCTCACCGTGGGCCGCATCGATGCGAGATACACCGGCCCGAACCAGAATCCGCAAGCTGAAGTCGCGCCCTGGGATCCTCATGGGAGCGCGGTGGGCGGCGCCTTCACGGCAGCCTTCATGGACTACCTGCACAAGGATCTGAAGTTCGGCGACGGCAAGGACTACCACGTGTCCAACCGGGATATCGGCCAGTCCTGGGACTTCAAGCATAAGGTTGGCACCGTGACCCAAGCGATGGTGAACACAACGCCGGACCTGACCCACGCCCTGCTCACGAATCCGCATCTGCGGGTACTGGTGCTCAACGGCCTGACGGATCTAGCTACGCCTTTCCTCGCCACGGAATACACCATGGACCATCTGAACCTGCCGCCTGCCTACCGTTCCCACCTGGAGCAGAAATACTTCGAGTCCGGCCACATGATGTACCTCCACGAACCGGAGCTGAAACAGATGAAAAACGAACTGGCCGGATTCATCAACAAGACGATGCACCCCTGAGAGCGAGTTTCATTCTTTGGTTCATCTGTCGTTGGATCAGAACCCAAGAAGGCCACCAGACCGAGCGTTGCGTCAGAGATTTCCATGACTCCGGCGACGCTTCACTCTATGATGAGTGCCAACCCCCATGAGCCTGCAAACCGGAACCAAGCTAGGTCCCTACGAGATTCTCGCGCCCCTCGGCGCGGGCGGCATGGGCGAGGTCTGGAAGGCCAAGGACACGCGGCTCGACCGCCTTGTGGCCATGAAAGTGCTGCCAGAGCACCTGGCGGCAGATCCGGATGCCCTGGGCCGCTTCGAGCGCGAAGCCAAGGCTGTCGCCGCATTGAATCATCCGAACATTGTGGCCATCCACGATTTTGCGATCCACGGCGAGACGCCCTACGTCGTGATGGAGCTGCTCGAAGGCGAGTCCCTGTTCGCACGGCTTGCCAAGGGGCCCATACCCCCGATCAAAGCCACCGAGCTGGCCATCCAATTGGCCCAGGGCCTTGCCGCCGCACACAAAAAAGGGGTCGTGCACCGCGATCTGAAGCCCGGCAATCTCTGGATCACCAAAGAGGGGCGCCTCAAAATTCTCGATTTCGGTTTGGCCAAGAAGGTGGCGCCGGAAGGCCATGGTTCTCAATCCCATCTCACCACCCAAGCAATCAACCCGGGCCGCGCGATCCACACCGAAAAAGGCATGATCCTCGGCACCTTGGGATACATGAGCCCTGAACAGGTCCGGGGGGAGCCCGTGGATGCGCGCAGCGATCTCTTCAGCTGCGGCGTGGTGTTCTTCGAGATGCTTACCGGACGGCGTGCGTTCGCCCGGGATACCGCCGCGGACACCATGGCGGCCATCCTCAAAGAGGACCCTGCCCAAGGCCTTCCGTCCAACCACGCGATCCCCGCTGGCCTCCGAAGGGTGATCGGACATTGCCTGGAGAAGGATTCGCAGCTTCGTTTCGAGGGAGCGAGGGATCTCGCCTTCGCACTCGAATCGACGAGTGGCGAGCCGGGCAGTGAAAAGCACCCGGACCAAGCTGCTCCCAAGTGGAAAACCTCCTCCATCCTTATTGCTTCAGTGGGCGTCATCCTCCTCCTTTGCCTGGGCCTGTTCTGGGCTTCCAGCAGGGGGCCCGAGCCAGCCTCCGCGGTGGCGGTGCGGCCCTTGACCTACAGTGGCCACGACTCCTCCCCCGCCGCCAGCCCCGATGGGAAGACCATCGCCTTCACTTCGGATCGTGACGGACAGCCGCGCATCTGGCTCAAGCAACTCAATGGTGGCGGTGAGCGGACCCTGACCGATGGACCAGATGACTTCCCTCGCTTCTCTCCGGACGGCACTTCGATCCTGTTCATCCGTTCCCTGGGAGGAAGCACCTCCCTGCACCGCATCTCCCTCCTCGGCAACGACCCCCACAGGGTGGTGGACGGTGCCATGCAAGGCGACTGGTCTCCGGACGGCAAGCAGATCGCCTTCATCCGGCTCCTCAGCAGCCAGGATCCGATTCTTTCGGCCCTGTTCCTGGTCGATGCTTCAGGAGGCACCGAACGGGAGCTGGCCCGCTTCGCGGGGGATCTGACCGGATTTCCGCGGTGGAGCCCGGATGGCCAGCTCATTATTGTGAACACTCCGCCCATCGTTTCCTCAGGCGTATCTCGGAACTTCTTCCTGGTGAAGGTGAAGGATGGAAGCTTCAGTGAAATCCTCACAAAGGGCCAGGGCCAGCTCTCCTCTGCCGCCTGGATTTCACCGGAGGTGATCGTGTACCTCCAGGCCGAATCCGTCTCCGGGGGCACCACCGCCGTGAGCGCATCCAAGGCCTATCTTCAGAACATCCATACGCTCCGCGGCCACTCCCTCTTCTGGGTGGGCAGCAGCGGCGCCACCCTTGATCTGTTGCCGGACGGACGGGTGATCTTCGATGGCATGAGCGGCCGTCAGAACCTCCGGGAATACTCCCTGGACGGGCACCACCCGCCGCGCTGGATCACCCAAGGCACCATCAATGACCGCCAGCCGGTCTTTGCTCCGGACGGGGATTGGGTGGTCTTTTCATCCAACCGATCAGGAAACCTCGATCTGTGGGCCATCTCCACCCGCACCGGCATCGTGCGCACCATCACGGAGGACCCGGCCGACGATTGGGACCCGGGTTATTCTCCCGATGGAAAGTCAGTGCTCTGGAGTTCGAGGCGGAGCGGGAACCTGGAAATCTGGGCCTCCAACCCCGATGGCACCGGGGCACACCAGATCAGCCATGATGGCGAGGATGCGCAGAACCCGACCCAGACCCGGGATGGACGGTGGATCTTTTATTCCTCGGCAAACCGCAAGTCCCCCGGTCTTTGGAAGATCCACCCGGATGGCAGCGGGGCGGAGTTGGTGACGAAGGCCACCATCCAGCTCCCCGAGGTGTCACCAGACGGGGCCTACGCCACCTATCTGATCTCGGTGCGGGCCAAATCCACCCTTCATGTGATCCGGTTGGAGGATCGCAAGGACACGATCTTCGCCGAATTTCCCGAGCCGCGGCGCAGGACCGGGATCTTCCCAGGTCGCGTGCGATGGATGCCGGACGGCAAACGCATCATCTTCACAGGACAGAACGAGCAGGGATTTGATGGCGTCTTCATCCAGGACTTCATGCCGGACAAGAACACCACGGCGACGCGCCGTCCCCTCGCGGGCTTCGACCCCGACTGGAAGACCGAATCCCTGGGGCTCTCGCCCGACGGTAAACGTCTGGTGCTCTCCGAGTCAGAACGGATCTTCAGCCTCATGGTGGCGGAGGGCGTCCAGGGACTTGGACGCCAGAAGGGCAATGCCAAATGACTCTTGCCTCCGGTACCCACCTCGGTCCCTATGAGATCCTTGCGCCCCTTGGCGCGGGCGGCATGGGCGAGGTATGGAAGGCCAAGGACACGCGGCTTGATCGTCTCGTCGCCATCAAGGTGCTGCCGGAACATCTCGCGAAACATCCCGACTCCCTAGCGCGTTTCGAGCGCGAAGCCAAGGCCGTCGCGGCGCTGAACCACCCGAACATCACGGGCATTCACGATTTCACCACCCAGGGCGAAACAACCTATGTGGTGATGG
>JANXQX010000197.1 GCA_025353305.1 Holophagaceae bacterium | reverse complement strand
TTCAATTTCGCGCCGATCTCGCCATAGCTCCCCTGGTAGTAATAGCTCTCGCCGCGTAACAGGTATTCCTTCCGCACCGGGATGCTGGAGGCGCTGAGCAGGGCCACCTGCTTGGTCTGGGCCGCCTTGATGGTGGTGGGCCGGTCCAGCGTGTAGAGATGGTATTCGAAGAGGTTTTCCTCCTGCATCTGCGGCGGAGGCGCGGGCGCCATGTCCGCCCTCATGGCTCCGCCGTTCTTGTAGGCGGCCCGTGGGGCTGGCGCCCGATTCACGTCCCCCGCCACCAGTTGCAGGGTCGCATTGGGATAGGCCACGCCGCTGGTGTTGGTGAGGGTCACCCAGCCGCTCAGATCCATGGTCTTTTCGTCCGAAGCCAGGTTCGCCACGTAGTCCGCCCGCCAGGCCAAGCCGCCCGTGAGGTAGCTGAGTTCCAGCTTCTGCGCGGCGGCCACGGGGGAGTTCAGGGAGATCACCAGCGTGGGCCGTGCCCGCAGGTTCTCCGGCACTTTTGGGAAGACGATACGCCCCACGTAGCTGGTCTCGATGCGGTCGGGGAATTGCAATACCGTGCCGCTGTTGGTGGCCAGCACCAGGGCTTCCTCGCGTTTCTCGGTGAGCTTGCCATTTTCTTCGCGTTGCGTCGTGATGACGCCGACTTTCTCGCCGACATATTTATCGAGCAGCTTTTGCGGAGTGAGCAAATCGAAATCGAAATTCTGTTCGGCGACCCAGAACCCATCAGGGTGCGTGATATCGCGCAGCAGCGCGGTCTCGGGCCTGATCTGCGCCGAGACTTCCTGAAAGGCCAGCGCCACCTCGCCCTTGGGCAGCCGCACTTCGCGGGTGTCCTTCACGAGCGCCAGATTCTCGTTGTAGATGGTGACGGCAAGGGACTGCTGGTCCCTTTGGGTCGTGGGAATCTCCTTCAACTGCGCGCAAAGCGGTAGCGCGGCCAAGGCGAGGGCGAGAGTGGGGATGCGCATGGGGACTCCTGGGATTAGGGTGGGGGTGAAGGGAAACTGAAGCAAAGGCAGACCTAGTTGGGCCGCCAAACTTGAAGGGTGAGGGAAGTTTCTGAATGGGCGGGCAGGAGTACTTTGGCGAGTTCAGAATTAGCGTCCCGTTTTTCATGGGGAGCATCCGCGCGGAGCAGCCGCATGCCCTCCAACATTTGAATTAACAGCTCCATTTGCTTTGATCGGGATAAGTCGTTGACGAGATCCAATCGATATGTGGCGATCGTGCCTGGCCGGTCAATTCCTTCGTAGGGCCCGGCCGCTTCCTCAAAGGTTTTCCGGGTGAAGATTGACTGCAGAAAGACCTTGGCGAGGGGTCCTTTTATACGGTTAACAATTTCCAACCGCGTTTCTTTCCGAGATTCGAGATGAAACAAATTTGCTGTTAACCCGTGAGCGATTCCCAGATTCAAGGTGGCGTCTTCCCCCTTGGATACTGAATCCAAGAAAAGTTCTTCTGGAAGGGGGAAAGCGAGGCCTTCATGGGTGCGGTAGACCGCCGCCACGATTCCATAGGGGAGGGGGCGTCCCAGATTGGAGGCCGCTGTGTTCTTGAACAAAGCAGTAAGCCATACAGGAATTGATTGGCCTTTCTCGTAATCCCTGGCATGGTTCTCCGCCGCATCCAGTTCCAGGGCAACCTGAATCAGAGGATTCAAAGGAATGCGACGCGCCGAAAACAGCAAAAGTTGTTTCTCCTGATTCTGCTTCAGGGTTGTTGGTGCGCTCCATGTGAAAAGGTGGTAGTCCAGGAGCTGTTGCTCACTGAAAGTGGGTGGCGTCGCCACTACCGCTACGACGACTGCTGCTGTGGAGAGTGATTCATCTTCATCTTCAAAGGGATTGGATTCTGCCACTCGATTCACTTCCCCCGCAAGTAGTGAAATCTTCGCCCGCTCGAAAGCCACGCCGCTTTTATTTTCAACGGTCACGAAGCAATCCAGGTCCATTTGCTGCAGGTCGCTGTCGAGAGTGGCCACGTAGTGGGAAGACCAGTTCAGGCCTTGTGTGAGATAGGCCAGTTCCAAGTCCCGCGGGCCTCCCGTCGGGCTTACCAGATCCTGCACCAGGGTGGGCTGGGCGCGCAGGTCAAGCGGCATCTTCGTAAGCGCAACCTCACCGGGCTTGGTTGTACTCAGCCCTTCTGGAGTTTGCACGAGCACGTTCGGCTCCGCCTTGGCAAGGCGATAGTGGAAGGGGCCTTCTTTTTGCACCAATTCCCGTTTGTGGAGCCCAAGAAACTGGCGGGTCCAGACGGTGGGGAGGGGTGACCATAAATCGGTTTGAGGCAGTGAAGCTAGGGTGCCTTCAACGGGATCAAGGGTGATGCCGTTCTCATCCGAATTTGGAACCTTCATCCGCACTTTGGTACCGAATGACTTCGTCAAGAGGGTGCCCTGGGTGATGAGTTCGAATTCAAAATTCCGTTCACCCAGGCGAGTGTCATCGTTTTGTTGCATGGCATGAAGCAGCGCCGTTCGTGGGTTCATCTGTGCGGCCACATCCGCGAAAGCTAGGCGGGATGGGCCTTTGGGTAGGTCTACGCGGCGCGTGTCCTGCACCATTGCCCAACCATCCTGGTAGATAGTGAGGGACAGATTGCTGCGATCCTTGGCGTTGCTTCGGATTTCAGGTGCCTGGGCGGGCAGAAGCAGGGAAGCCGTTAGGGCAAGAGAGAGGGCGCGAATCGAAGGCTCCAGTGTGTGCCTTCATCATGCCTTGAACGAATGGATGGTGCCCGAAGGGAACTTGGCCTCATATCGCAAGGTACGGAGTGGGCCCACAAGACAGTGGACCAGTAACTTTGGATTATTTCACCCCAGCTTGCCTGCCTTCGCCAAGTCCTGGATCTTCACCAGGGCGCTGTCCAGCTGTGCCTTCAGCAGTTTCTCGGCGCCCATCATCTTCATCATCGCCGGCAGGTCGGCTTCGTCCACGATCCGCAGGTGGCATTCCCCGCCGCTCGGCGTGATCTCGAAACGCAGGGTGTGATCGAACATTTTTTTTGCGCCGGGCACCAGCGTGACGAGTGTAGGTGAAACCTTTTCGCCGATGACCGCTTCCACGGGCATGGTCATGCCCATCACTTCGATCTTGTAGCGGTGGGTATCCGAGTCGCCGCTGAAATCCTTCGCCTCAGGTTCCAGGAAGGCCCGGTGGTTGGAAAGGTCCGCGAGAAACGTGAATAACTTCTCTGCGGGCAGGGCAAGGGCAGCTGTGTCGGTGGCGATGGAGGTCATGAAAGCCTTCCTGTTTAAGATTTCCGATTGTGGCAGGTGTGACGGGTTTCATGGGAAAGAGCTGGGCATGTAAACCGCTCACCTGAGTGTGACCAGTGTCGCTCCGGCGCCGCCTTGGCTCAAGGGGGCGTCCTCGATGTGCTTGATGCCGGGGTGGCCTTGCAACGCCAGGCGCACGGAACTTTTCAGCCTTCCGGTGCCATGGCCGTGGACGATCCGGATATGGAGGCGGCCCCCTGCGAGGGCGCTTTCCACGAAGCGGTGGACTTCGGAATCCACATCGTCGCTGGCGCGGCCGATGAGGTTCAGTTCTTCCATGGCGTCGCTGCCATCCACGCGGACACGCACCCTGCCTTCCAGCGCTTTAGGCGTTTCAAGATCCTTGCGATGCAGGGGATCGAGCTCGCCAGCCCGGGCCTCGAACCGTTTGCCGGGAGCCACTTCCAGGGTCACGCGATCGCCCTTGATGGCAGTGATGCGGCCTTCCAGTCCCAGGCCCCGGTGGCGGGCGAATCCATCCAGCTTCAGGCCTGGAAGATCCTTTGTGGGATTGGGTTTGTGGACCATGGACTTCAGCTCAGAACCGGAGATCTTCGTGAGCAGCTTCACGCGTTCGTTGGTCTCCATGCCCAAGCGGTCGGCGTTTTCTGAAAGCCTGGCTTTCGATTTCAGTTCTTTCACCAGGCGCTTGCCTTCGTGGTCCAGGAAATCCAGCACGCGTTCCACTTTTTCGGTGCCTTCGCGTTGGGCCTTTTCATGCGATTCGCGCAGGTGCTCTTCGCGCTGCTGCAGGATTCGGCGGTCCTTTTCCAGGAGCTGCTGGCCCGTATGCAATTCGGATTCGAGTTGCAGAACCCGCAGACGATCCGACTCGAGTTTTTGGAGGAATTCGCGCCAGTCCTTTTCCCGCCGGCCCAGGACCTGGTTCGCGTGGTCCAGGACCTGCGGTGGCAGGCCCAGGCGCCTGGCGATGGACAGGGCGCGGCTCTGGCCCGGCAGACCCACCATCAGGTGGTAGGTGGGGGCGAGTTTTTCTTCGTCGAACTGCACCGATGCATTCTGGAAGCGCGCATTGGAAAGGGCCCACCGGCTGATCTCGCCAAGATGGGTGGAACAAAGCACCCATGCGCCGCGGCGGCTCAGGGCCTGGAGGATGGCGATGCCCAAAGCGGCGCCTTCTTTGGGATCGGTGCCGGTGCCCAATTCATCCAGCAGCACCAGACCGCCTGGCCTGGCATGCTGAAGGATATTCTTCACGTGGATTATATGGCTGGAAAAAGTGGAGAGGCTGCCCAGCAGGGACTGGTGATCGCCAATATCGGCGTGCAAACTCGGCAACGGGGGCAGGGTGCTTCCATTTTCGGCGGGGATGGCGCAACCCGCATGACCCAGGCAGGCCAGCAAACCCACGGTCTTCAGCACCACGGTTTTGCCGCCGGTATTGGAGCCTGAGATCACGAGCCCCGGACAGCCATCGTGCAGCTCGAGAGATAGCGGCACCACATCGTGATCAAGCGGTTCCAGCTCCAGGGCCTCCCGCACCTTCGCCAGCAGCAGTGGATGGCGGGCGACGGCCAGATGCAGCCGTTTGGCATTCAGCTCCGGCAGCGAGCCTGCGCAGAGGCTCTGCCAGCGCAGCAGCGCGATGATCTCATCGACCTCACCCTGGAAGTCGCGCCACCTCATGAAGTCTTCGCGATGCTCGCGCAACTCCTCCAACAGGCGCCGCAGGAAGGCCTGGACTGCTTGTGTGTACCTGCTGTCAGCTTCCACATACTCGTTGTTGAGCGCCACCACGCTCATGGGCTCCAGAAACAAAGTGGCGCCAGTGTTGGAGCGGTCCAGCACCAGACCCTCCATCTGCCCCCGGCGATCCGAGCGGACGGGAAGGCAGAATCGTCCATTGCGCTCCACGATGGAAGCTTCCTGGAACGCTTCCGCATGGTCCCTGAGGAGCCTGTTCAACTTGGCTTGCACCGACTGGAAAGCCCGCTGGCGCAGGCTGTGCAGCTCTGCAAGGCCCGGTACTTTGAGAGCATCCAGCAGGCCGTCCTCGGTGAAGACGCGGCGGAACCGTTCGGCGAAGGGAGTCGGGTCCGGCAGCAGGGTCGCGGTGACCTGCAGGCAGTCAATGCCTGGATGAGCGCCTTCCGGCGCGATCAAATCCGCTGGCCACACCAGGCTCGCGACGGATCGCACCAGGTGCGCCAAGGCCGGAAGACCCTCCCGGAAACTGCGCCAATGTTCTGGAAGCAGCCATCCGGCGGGGTTCAGCAATTCCTGAAAAGCGGTGTCCAGGTTGGAGATTGGCAGGTCCGCTGGCCGCTGCCGCCAAAGCGGTTCCAGCTCCATCTGCCGCAAGCGCCGCAGATTTGCCCGGCCATCGAATGGGTGCATGGCGGCCAGGGCCGCGCGCCCGGCAAGCGTTCTCGCCCCGCGCCCAATCAACTCCCGCAGGTCCGGGAATTCCAGGGCCTCCAGCTCGGCTTGAACGGGGTTGAATATTCGCATGGGTGGATTGCCGATTTACGATTGCTGATGGTCGTTTGAGGCTAGGATTGCCGCTTTCGGAACCGTGTTTAGCCAAGGCCTATTTTCTAGGCTGGAGGCTGGAGGCTGGAGGCTGGAGGCTTTGGGCTGTAGGCAAGACCTTCTGTGGCCCACAGCCCACAGCCTACCGCCCACGGCCCCAATCAAAAAGGCCCGAGAAATCGGGCCTTTTTGATTGCTTGGAATGGGGAGCTGCCTGGATCAGGCGCCCTTCATGAGGCGGCGCTCCTGGGAGAGGCGCTTCAGGGTCTTCTTCCGGGCGGCGAGCATCTTCCGTTTCCGCTTCGCGGACGGCTTTTCGAAGTGCTGGCGCTTCTTGAGCTCGCTGAGGATTCCAGACTTCTCGCACTTGCGCTTGAAGCGTCGCAGAGCGTTTTCAAACGTCTCGTCTTCCTTGATCTTGACTAATGGCATGCAGTATCACCCCTTCCGCCTCAGATTCGCCGGACCTCAAGGTCATGGCGGCCTTCCAGAATACACGAGAAGAGCCATTAATCCATGTGCGAATTCCGAATTGGCCAATAGGCCCCGGGGCCAAGTTGCCGCTATCCTTATACAAAGGCTACACTTTCATTTTCTCAGAGAAGGCATGTCCCGACCCCTCCTCCTTGTTGTGGATGGCGAGTCCTTAAAATCGCCTGCATTGGTGGCTTCCCTAGAGATGGATGGCTGG